>NZ_JBVAYV010000019.1:0-75014 GCF_055412805.1 Pseudarthrobacter kochi | reverse complement strand
GATTGGGCCGCTTGGTAGGCGTCCAGCGGATCGGATTTGCCCTTGAGTCGGCGCGCGGCCCGGTTCGGGCGGTTCACTTCCAGTACACAAAGACCTTCACCGCGCAGGGTCTGCGCACGTCAAGTTGTTGAGACAGTTTCGTAGTTGATTCGGGTTACGCGGCCAGGGTTTCCGGGTCGCGGGTTTGATGGGCGGTATGGGCCGCTGCCGGTGGAATGCCGCCGGCCCTTCGGTTTGGTCGGCGGCGGTTGTACCAGCCCTCGATGTATTCCCTGACAGCGGTCCTCGCGGAAAGTCTGCTGCCGAAGGTGTGCTGGTGGTACATCTCGGTCTTCAGGTGCGAGAAGAAATTTTCGGCGACCGCGTTGTCCCAGCACACCCCGACGGCTCCCATGGACTGGGTAACACGGTTCCCGCCACACCATTTCTGGAATTCGTCAGAGGTGTATTGGGAGCCGCGATCTGAATGGAAAACGACTGCTCCCTCGGCGAAGTACCCGTGGTCACGGGCCATTCCCAGCGCGTCGGTACACAGCCTGGCGCGCATGTGATCGGCCATGGCCCAGCCGATGACCATGCCCGTGCACAGGTCGATCACGGTGGCCAGATAGAGCCACCCCTCGCCGGTGCGCAGGTATGTGATGTCCCCGCAGAGCCGGGTCCCGGGCACCGTGGAGGTGAAGTCCCGCTTGCCGTCCTCGCCGAGCATGTGGTTGCGGATATGCGCGGTCTTCGCCTGGGGGTCCTGCACGGTGGTCTGCTTCCATGCCCTCGTGCGTACGGCCCGCAGGCCCTGCTCGCGCATGATCGCCCCGACCGTTGGAGCGGCGACCTCACACCCTTCGTGTTGAGCATCAGGGTCAGCTGGTCACGGCCGGCCCGGCCTTTTTCCTTCTCGAACAGGCCAGTAACCTCAGCAACCAGACGCTGGTGCCGGACGGCCCGCGGGGAGGGGCCCTTGGGGTTGCGCCACCGGTAGAACGAGGCCCGGGAGACCTTCAAGACCCGGCACAACCAGGCGATCGGGTGGTTCGCCTTCTCTGCCCGTCGCGAACAATGGAACAGGATCCGGCGCTAACGGCTCTGTCTCGTTGTCCGGGGCGTAATGACACCGATGATTGCCTGCTGAACGGTTCCCGTGTTTTCGACGCTGCATTGTTACTCAAGATGCCCGACGCCGGGTGGTGTCAGCCGCGGTCAGGGCCCCCACCCCGGTGAGTTCACTGACCATGCCCGAAAGCTTGATTCCCGTATCTGACGCGTGCCCGTGGATCACCCTCCAAGCCGCCGCAATTCACTTCGGCACCTGGCCTGGCACGCTTTCCCGCATCGAACGCGGACTCAGCCGCGATGACACCCTCGCCCGCGACTACAGAAGCTGGCTTGCGCAGCAACAAGAGACTGCCGAGGGGCATTGACAACTATAGGAGCATCACGTAGGGAAGACGCGCCGTCGATAGCGGGGGGCGGCCCGCCCAAGCCGCACAATCAAAATCAACCAGGTCACCGGCCAATCTTACCCAACGCAACCACAGGCAACAGCGGCGGCCCCGGCCATCAACGATGGCGGCGCCACACCCCGGGGGTGCAGCGGCTGTCTACAAATATTGACCGCCTGGAGCGGCGAACCCCCGACACCACTGCCGCTTGCCGATTCTTGGCTCGGCGTTTAGCTTCCGTTCGTTTTTGCCTGATAATAAGAACTCGTGGCACCCCTCCCTTACGTCCTCCGCACTGTGAAGCCGCCTCCGCCTACGCTGGGTGATCTTGGCTTCGAGGCGATCATCCTGCGGGCCGACACGCCCTCGGGAGAAATTGAGGCGCTGTTCCGGGCCGACCGGCGGCTTCGGGCCGTTGTCATCGATGTCGGAGGGAATCATTCCCTGTTGACCCGGGACCAGCTTGATCACCGGATGACGGGACGGCTGGGCTACGGGCGGGCCTTGAACGCCCGTGCTTCGGCAGAAGCGTTGATGTCACACACCACCTTCAGGCTGCCGCCATCGCTGGATCTTCGGGCCGCCGCCGCCGCGCTGCTGGACCGACCCGAGGAAAGCAGATATCAGGATGTGCTCGTCACCGCAGAGGCCCCGCGCATCGTTCCGGTCTCAGAGGTCTTCGAAGGACTTTCCGATCTGTTCCGGCACGCCGCCCTCCATGACCCGCTGACCGGTTTGGGGAACAGGCGGGGACTGGAAGAGTCAGCGCCAGCTCTCCTGGCCGGCAACGATTCATCCCGGACGGCAGCCCTCTACGTGGACCTGGATGATTTCAAGATCATCAACGACACCTTCGGGCATCGCTCCGGTGACAGCGCGCTCACCGCCGTTGCCGCCCGGCTTCAGGCCTGCACACGGCCCTCCGACACGGTCGCCCGCCTCGGCGGGGACGAATTCGCCGTGGTGCTGACCGACGTCGATGAGACCACGGCCCGTACCGTCGCTTACCGGATCCTCCGTTCCCTGGATGAGCCATTCCCCCATGACGGACACGAGCTCCGGCTCTCCGCCACCCTGGGCCTGGCCATGGCCAGCGATATCGACGCTGACGGGCAGGACCCCGGGACGCGTCTGGAATACCTCCTCCGCCACGCGGACGCGGCGATGCTGCAGGCCAAACACGAAGGCAAACGCCGGCTGGGCAGGATCGACCCCCGCCGTCCCACAAGCCGTTTCGCCCGCCAGGCCCTCATCCGACGCCGCCTGCCCCAGGCCCTCAACAACGCAGGGTTCAGTCTCCACTACCAGCCCCTCATGGACATCCCCACCGGTGCATGTCTCGCTGTGGAGGCGCTGCTGCGCTGGGAAGACCCGGAACTGGGCACAGTCTCCCCGGACGAGTTCATCCACATCGCCGAACACACCGGTGACATCCATGCCATCGGCCGTTGGGTCATCGACGAGGCCTGCACCCAAGCCCGGCGCTGGCTGGACGCCGGAACACCCCGGGCCATCTCCATAAATACTTCACCTCTGCAGCTGACAGCGGGAAGTTTGGTCACCGACCTCCAGGCAGCCCTGGGGCGGCACGGCGTTCCGACATCGCTACTGAACATCGAGATCACCGAAAGCGCAGCCATCGTGGATCTCCCCTCCGCCGCCGCACAGCTACGCACACTGATCCACGCGGGCACCGGGGTCGCCCTGGATGACTACGGCACGGCCTATTCCTCCCTTGCCCTGCTCCGGGAACTTCCCCTCACGGGGTTGAAGCTGGATAAGTCGTTCATCGACGCCATCGACACGGACCCCACCTCCGCAATCCTGGTAGCCAGCGTCATCGCCCCTGCCAAAGCCCTGGGACTGAGAACCACCGCCGAGGGCGTGGAACGCGAAACACAATTGGCTGTCCTGAGGGAACTGGGCTGCGACACCGCCCAGGGCTACCTCATTTCGCGGCCCCTGCCCGCGGCAGAGCTCGACCGCGCCTTGACGGCGAGAGAAGCGGCCGCCACGTGCCCACAAGGACCCGGCACGGAACCTATCGGCCCGACCGCCGGGACTGGACTGGACTGGACTGCACCCATGGTGCCGCGTCCTTCCAGGCATCATGGATGCAGTCCGTAATCTGGCGTTGCCCAATCCAGCCGGCACACGCCTCGTGGGCAGGTTCAGTACTCTCCCTGAAAAGAAGCAGCGCAGAACCTGAAACTTCACGTAGCGAACAAATGCAGGTAACCGAGCCGGACCGTGGGCCGGATCGGCCACAGTGCCCTAAACGGCCGCGGCGGCTGCCACCCATCGTCTTTACGGCGACGCAGATTAGTACATCACGCAGAGTCCCGTTGAACCCGCGAGCGTCCTCGCCCTTCGAGACGGTGTGAGCTGCTGCGGGGATCTCTGGCCTGTGATTGTTAGCGGAACGTGGCGGTTAGATCACAGCCCAGATGGCGGTTTCGTCCCGTTAGAGGATCTACTGTCAATTGCTACTCCTGTTGAATAGATCCACGAGGTCTGCCGGACCTCGTGGACTATTTGGCCAGGAACTGGATCAGTGCTTCGTTCCATTCCTCGGCGTGGCTTACGTTGCATCCGTGGGGGGCTCCGGTGATGACGCGCAGTTCACTCCCGGGCAGGGTTGCGTGTGTGCGCTGACCGGATCCTTCGAAGGGTACGATGGCGTCGCCGTCGCCGTGGAGCACGAGTGCCGGAACGGTCACTTTGGGCAGGTCGTCACGGAAATCGGTGCCGCCAAAGGCGGCCATGCACGCGAGGGCCGCTTTCTTGTCCGCCTGCTTGCACAATGCGAAGGCATCCTGGCGCTGTTGCTCGGTGACCTTGAGTTCTCCGTTGACGGAGAAGAACTTGCGGGTGAATCCGTCGTAGAACTCGTCCTCGTCCCTGGTAAGGTCCGCTGTCATCTTCGTGGCCGCGTCCTTGGTCAGGGGCCCTTCGGGGTTGTCGCCGGTCTGCATCAGGTAGGGCGGGACCGCGGACGCGAAAACGACGCTGCGCAGCCGTTCCGCTCCGTAGAGGCTGAAGTAGCGGGCTACTTCGCCGCCGCCCATGGAAAAGCCCACCAGGGTGACGTCATCGAGTTCCAGCTGCTCCAGCAGGGCGTGCAGGTCCTCGGTCAGTGTGTCGTACGTATAGCCAGTCATTGGTTTGTCGCTGCGGCCGAAGCCGCGCCGGTCATACGTGATGACCCGGTATCCGGCCTCCTGAAGCGCCGGCACCTGGGCCTGGAACGCTTCCCCGGACAGCGGCCACCCGTGGATCAGGACCACCGGACGACCCGGCCCTCCGGTGTCATCCACATGCAGGTTGGTGTCCTTGAACAACCCGTGATGTGCAGTGATTTCAGTCATGACTCACCCTTCGATGCTCCTACCGTGCCGGATGGGGCCAGCCTACACAGACCGGAAGCAAGATGTCTTTCACATCAGAAAACTTCCTCCGGAGAACATGGACCCGGTCCGGGCCGGTTATTCCGCGAGTCCCCGTCGAGCAGTCCGTAAGGGCAGGGGTGACGAATAGGGTGTGTGGGGTAGTTTCCTGATGGACGCGCCGTCCGGCGTGCGGAGGGCACATCCCTGGGAAAGGGATTGTCATGAGAACGATCAATCGCATCCTCGCCGTAGCCGCCGCCGTGTCGTTGGCGACCATTACCGGATGCGCCACCCAGAAAGGAGCGCCCTCCGCCCCTCCGCCGGCAGCCAGTTCCCCTGCCCCGTCAGCTGACGGATCGGCCCCGGCCGGTGAGGCTGTCATCACGATCAGGGGCTTCGCGTATGAGGTTCCCGCGTCGGTGAAGCCGGGGGCGATGGTGACGGTGACGAACGCGGATAGCGCCCCTCACACCCTGACCGCCAAGAACGAGGGCGGGTTCGACGTTGAAGTCCCGAGCGGTGCAACGGTGAGCTTCCAGGCTCCGGACGCCCCGGGTGAGTACGGGGTCATCTGCAGCTTTCATCCGCAGATGACCGGGACGCTGGTCGTGAAATGAACCGCCCAGAACTACAACTGACCAGACGGACGCGCGCCTTGTGGGTGCTGCGTGCCGGCGTCGCGGCTGGTCTGGTGGTCAGTGCCGTCATCCATGTCCAGCTCGCCCCGGGCTACCAGCAGGCAGCTCCGGGCGGTCTCGGGCAAGGGAGCCTGTTTTTGATCCAGGCCGGAGCAGCGGCCCTGGCAGCGGTGTTTGTTCTGCTCAATGGGTCACGGACGGCTTTCGCGGCCGCCGCCGTGGTTGCGTTGTCGTCCCTGGGTGCGGTCATCCTGTACCGGTATGTCCAGGTCCCCGCTCTTGGGCCGCTGCCTTCGATGTATGAACCGGTCTGGTATGCGGCCAAGACCATCACGGCGGTCGCCGAAGCGGCCGCCGGGGCCCTGGCGGTGGCCGGGTACGCCCTGCTGCACAAGACCCGGCCTGAATCAGGGCCAGCTGCCAGGGGGCCCCGCCGCGGAGCTTCAACTGCTTGACCCGGGGCTGGGTTACCGGCCCAGGTCAAGCACCTCTGATGCTCGCCCGGCCGTGGGCTGGCCAAAAAATATGTGGTCCAGGCCACATTTTAAGCCATCCTTTGCCGGTAGTGTTCCGAAGTACCGGTGTCCCTTTCCTGGGGGCGCCTAACATCACACGCGCGTGTATGAGGAGATTTATCACATGAATAAGACACTTCGCTTTATGGCAGTCCCCACCCTGGCCCTGGCCGCCCTGGCCCTGTCCGGGTCCCCTGCGATGGCAGCGGACCAGTCCTACCAGTCCACCCTGGGCCAGCTCAACGGCAGCAAAGGCTCGGGCACCATCACTGTTGATGTCAAGGGCAACCAGGCCCACGTTGTCCTGAAGGTTTCGGGCATGCCCGCGACCTTCATGGACGCCCCGTACCCGCACGTCCAGCACATCCACGGCGGGGCCCAGGGCGTCTGCCCGGCGCCCACGGCCGATAAGGACGGCGACCAAGTCGTCTCCACCACCGAAGGCGCTCCGTTTTACGGCGCAATCGCGACCACCCTGTCCACCAGCGGTGACACCAGCCCCGCAGCGGGCCTTGATCTTAAGGTCGGCGGGCAGGGCGCTGCCTACACCGTGGACCGCACGTTCGAACTGAACGCCGAGACCAAGGCAGCCCTGGACGCCGGCACCGCCGTTGTGGTCGTCCACGGCCTTGACCCCGCCACCCTCAGCGCGGCAGGCCAGGCCGCCAAGAGCGACCTTGCACCGACTCTTCCGCTCGCCGCCACCTCCCCTGCCCTGTGCGGGACGTTGAAGGCCGGGCAGATGAAGGTGCCGGCCGGCGGCGCTGACACCGGGGTCAGCCAGGAAACCGGTACCGACACCGGCGCCCTCGCCGTCGGTGGGGGCCTGGCCCTGGTCGCCCTCGCCGGTGGAGCCTACGTTGTCCGCCGCCGCACCGCCGGTTCAGCAGCCTAAGCCAAGCTGACCGGATCACTACTACTGTGAAAATCAGGAATCCCGGCCGCCGAGGGGGCCTCCGGGCTGCCACGGCGGCCGGGGTTCTGCTCCTGCTGGCCCTGTCTGGCTGCGGTGCAGGAAACAGCGGAACGCTGGACGTCGGCTCCCCACCTTCCGCTTCAGCGGTACCCTCCGCGGCACCCACCCCCGCCGCACCCAGTTCCGCAGTACCGATACCTCCCGCATCGAGTCCGGCTGCCGCGCCTGCCGTGGCAGAGCCCGTGGTGCTGACCCGATCCGAGCCGGTGACCCTGGAAATCCCGGCCATCGGCGTGCGAACCGACCTCCTGAAACTTGGACTCCGGGAGAACGGCTCCCTCCAAGTACCGCAGGACGCCGGCAGCGGAGCGCCCGCCAGCTGGTACAACGGCTCCCCCACTCCCGGAGAACGCGGCCCCTCCGTGATGCTGGGCCACGTCAACGCACTCGGCGGCGCCACAGGAGTTTTCGCTGACCTCCGCGATCTCACCCCCGGTACCGATATCAATGTCTCCCGGACCGACGGCACCCTCGCTGTGTTCACGGTCGACCACGGCGCACAGTACAGCAAGAACAATTTTCCAACCCTCGAGGTCTACGGCAATACCCCCGGCGCTGAGCTCCGGCTCATCACGTGCGACGGGTACGACCCCGCCACGAGGCTTTTCGATGACAATTACGTCATCTACGCAAAACTCAAAACCTGAACCACGGAACTCCCGCTCCATCCGGAAGCGGCAAATGGCGCGAATGGACTGGACATGAAACACCGAAAGCACACCCTGGTTGCGCTGGCCGCCACGTCGCTGATGCTCTCCGGCTGCGCAGCAGCCGCCGGATCCGTCGGGCCCGGCACCCCCGCGGTCGTTCCCTCGTCATCCTCAGCTGCCGCCGAATCAGGACACGCCGCCGGGCACAACCACGGCTCCTCCCCGTCCCCGGGCACGCCCCAAGCCCAAGGACCCAGCGACGCTGCCCTGATGGTGTGCGGGGACCAGCCGATGGACAGGCTCACCTCCATCCTGGATCTGGACTCGAAACCGCACACGGTCAATAACTGGGCCGACAGCACCTTCACCTGCACCTACCACCTCACAGAGGGTGCCTTGGAGATTTCCGTCAGGGAAGCAAAAGATCAGGCCTCTGCACTGAAATACTTCGACGCGATGCAGGCCCTGGCAAAGGACGCCAAACCCATCGAAGGTCTGGCGAACCTGGGCTTCCCGGCCTACGAAACCGCCGACGGGTCAGCCGTGTTCCAGAAGGACAGCTTCGTCCTTCAAATGGATGCCACCGACCTGCCAGCGACCCTGGGACCGGAGAGCATCAGCCGGAACGCCCTGGCCTACCAGCTTTCGACCACCATCCTGGCCTGCTGGATCAAACACCCCTGACACACCCCCCCGCCGCAGATCACTACAGCAGGGCAGACGAAAGGTTTCATCATGAAGGCGAACACCAGAACACTCAGGGCTTTCGGACTGGCGGCAACAGTAGTCGTGCTGGCTCTGTCCGGCTGCGGCGCCCCCGCCACGTCAGGGTCTGGCACGACAGCAGCCCCGACAACGACGGAACGATCAGCCTCAGCCCTGCCTACCACCGCTGGACCTGTTCCCTCGACCTCCAGCCCAAGCTCTTCACCCGCAGCGGCTTCGGCGGAGATACTGATCAAGGGCTTCAAATACCAGGGTGCGGACACCGTGAGCCCCGGAGCGACAATCAGTGTCACCAACGAAGACATTGAAGCGCACACCGTAACCGCTGACACCGGTGCCGCGTTCGACGCCGCCATCAAAGTCGGCACCGGCACCTTCACCGCCCCGACCAAACCCGGGACCTACCCCTACCACTGCACCTTCCACGGCAACATGAAAGGCACCCTCACCGTGAAATGACACCTCGCGTGATTGGCCTGTCGGCAAAGTCATCTCAATCGCTGCCGGCAGGACCCTGCAGCTGCCGCAGGTTGCTGAATCCGTCGCGGATACGGGACTAGACTGCGGAGACACTCAGGTTGAGGGCCGCTGCCACTTCCACGAAGGTCTGCCCCCCGAAGTACGCCAGGACTATAGCCTGCGACTGGGCAGCGCTGATCATTTACTGGCTGCCCGGGACCTTCTCATCCTCGAACCTGCGCAGGCTCAGCTCCTCGGTCGAGTTCTGGCCCGGCGCCGTCGTCTCGCGGTGGTGCCGGGTGTCACGCTCCAGATGGTTTGGATCCCGCCGGACAACATCCACCACCCGGCGGTACGTCACCGACCCAATCCATCCCCTGCGCAACCGTCCTGCGGACGGCCGCGCACCGGATGCCTTGCGTTCGGCGCTGTGCTTATTTCCTCACCCAGCCCATCCGCTGCTTGCCCTTCGGGTTGCCCCGGCTCCGTCGGGCACAGCTACGCGATGCTCCGCCAGCAGGCAAAAAACATGGTGGGGGAGAGGGATGGCCGGTTGTTCAGGCACCCGCCCCGCCCGAGTGAAACGGAGCATCACCTTGAGCACAGCAACAATGACCCGCACGGTCACCGACGACAACGCCGAGGCGGTTGTCGTCCCGGCCCTTCCCGCCGATGACCGGGCAGGGGATGGGTACGACTGGATGGATACCCTCGAGGGCACCGCCTGGTCCGTGCTGCCGGCCTGGGGCAGCGAGGGCTGGGACGCCGGATCCTGGTCCTACATCATCTTCGCCGTCGCCCGCACCCGCGACAGTAACGGGGAACTCTTCGGCTACGGAACCTTCGTCGAAGGCGACACCGCGACCTACTGGTTCCGGACCCAGGACGCCTGCTTCGAAGCAATCACTGCCGCGGTGTTCTTCCACTGGGCCTCCGGACAGTCCGACGGCCCGGACCACCTCCCCGCCACCGCCGCCGAACTCCCGGCGCAGGACCGCAAGCCCTACCCCGGCTGGACGGACTAGAAACACCGCGAGTGTGTCCTGGCCACCGACGGCCGGGACACCCGCAAGGCACGCCAACATCCGTTGACAACATCATTGAGATTCCTTCGGATTCTAGGCGTCCGCTCCACCCCGTCTAGCCCCTCCTTCGTCGGGGCCCGCGGTGCAGGAAATGTCCCTCCGGCGCTCCTGCGTCGCTGATTTCCTTGAGGGAATTTCCTTCACCTTGCCTGCGGTAGACAGGGCTCCGTCGGCCGCCGAGCAAGCGTGCTTGCCAGCAACAAAAAAACAACGGGGGGAGAGGGGAAGTTGGCCGGTCACCTGAGCCGCCCCCACCCACCCCACTTCTCGGACAAGAAGGAGCAACACCATGAACGCCATACCCACCCTTGAAATGCTCGACCCGGCCACCCTGACCGTGGACATCAACGTCCGCAAAGACGCCGCCCTGACCCCCGATTTCATTGCCAGCATCAAAGAGCACGGCGTGATGGAACCCGTCATCGCCCACCGCAAGGACGACGGGACGGTGCATGTCCTGATGGGACAGCGCCGCACCCGCGCCGCCGTTGAAGCCGGGTGCGCGAGCATCCCGGTGATGATCATCGAGTCCCCCGAGGAAGCCGAACGGATTGTGACGCAGGTCGTGGAGAATATCCAGCGCGCGGAACTGACCGAAGCGGACGAGGCTGAGGCCTACCACCAGCTGTCCCTGATCGGAGTGTCAGCCGCCACGATCGCGAAGAAGACCGGACGGACGAAGACGACCGTGGAGAGTGCCCTGAAGGCCAAATCCACCGACACCGGATCCGCCGCTCTGGGAAAGGGGTAAACGATTGAAGCGGCCCTGATTCTGGCGGAGTTTGCCACTGACGGTGACGCGGTGGAGGAGCTGGAATCGGTTATCGCCGATGAGCCGGACATGCTGGCACACGTCACCCAGCAGTTGCGGGACCGCCGCGACCGCGCGGCCGCCCTCGCGGCGCTGACCGCTGAGCTGGAAGCCGCCGGGACCACCGTGGTGGAACGTGCCGGACATGACGGGGACAGTGAGAACGTCCGGGTGTCTTCGCTGAACCGGGCAGACGGGGAACCGGCCACCGAGGAGGACGCCAACGCCGTGCACATCGTGTCCTCCTACAACGGCCATCACTCCACCGTCCCGGTCGTGGCCGGATGGAAGGGACTGGGTTTCACGCTCCGGTACAGCGGCTACGGCGCGTCAGCGGCGAACAAGGGTCCGATGACGGAGGAGTAGAAGGCCGAGCGGAAAACCCTGATCGAAAATAACAAGCTGATGCAGTCGGCAACTGTGGTCCGGCGCGACTTTGTGAAGGCGCTGCTGGCGAAGAAACAGCCGCCCAAAGGCTGGCAGCACTTCACCGTTCACGCCATCACCCACCATCCCGAAACGGCCAGTGGCTACGAGGGAACCGTCGCCGCCGAGATGGCAGGAGCCAAGACGGGGGAGACTTCGGACCGTTGGGGCTGGAACCCGTTGCGGGACCACGTGGCCAAGTCCACGGCCCGGCCCGAGGTATCCCTGATCGCGCTGGTCTGCGCAGGGTATGAGAAGACCATCGCCAAGGACTCATGGCGGTCTCCGAGCACCCGCCACATCGACTACCTGACCCGGCTCATTGCCTGGGGCTACACGGCAAGCGCCGTGGAACAGATCATCATCGATAAGCACACCACCGACACCGAGTAATGTGAGAAGTGAGCCGGGTGGCTGATCCCCCAATGCAGCCACCCGGCCACTCACCCCAGCAAGGGCCAGGAACGTTCCAGAAGTGGGGCGGTCCGCCGCCCAGGGCGAACCACAGCAGCCACTCACCAGCGGCGGACCGCCGTTAACCGCGACGAAGCGACCGGCGGACTATCACCCGCGGGACCAGGAACAACGAGGTTCCCGGATTCAGCCAAGCTGAACCACATATTTCCTTTGCAGAGGGAAGACCAGGAAGGGCCGGCGCCTACAGCGCCGGCCCTTCCGCCATTTTCAGTTGAGGTACGAGGCTAGGCATCTTCCGTCAGGGTGCGTCATTGGGTTTGTGATGCCAAGCGCCTGGGCCGTTACCGGCCGCAACGTGCGGCCGGTAACGGCCCTCTGCTAGCTGGTGCTGCGCCGGTTAGCCGCGTGCAGGAGATGCAGCCAAGCGAGGATCCCGGTCAGGATCGTCACGGGAGATGCCCCGGCGGTCGTGGCGGACGGGTGAACAAGCAGGCTCAGGGCCTGGGAGATGATTTCTGCTAGCACGACCTGTGTGTGTGCGGCGGATTCGATTCGCAGCAGATGACTTCGCACCTGCGCATATAAGGACGGATTCCGAAATCTCGCGGGTAATGTTGGGCAGGGTTGGCGCTGTGCTGACAACGCCCTCCGGTTGGTTCCTTAGCCGTTCATCGCCCGAAGCCTCGGCTTGCAGAAATTGGAGTGCATGTGTCGCCATCACGAGATGACCGGTCTGCGGACTTGCTCGACAAGTTGGCCGACGACCCCGCCGCTACGGGTTCCGTTGCTCATCGTCTGCGGCATGGGTGGCACCAGTGACGGTGACAGAGACGTTTGTTGAGGAGCTGGTCGTGAAGTCGCGCCATCGCGTCAAGATCTACGGTGAGGTCTTTACTCCGCGTCACATGGTCAACCGGATGCTCGACTTGGTCCGCGAGGAGTTGGAGACCGGCCGCGACTTCGTCGACAAGACTTTCCTTGAGCCTGCAGCGGGCGACGGCAACTTCCTGGTCGCGATCCTGCGTCGCAAGCTCCACGCGATCGAGAAGCGGTACCCGGTCGAGGAGTGGCCGGAGAAGTCGCTGTTCGCACTGGCCTCGATCTACGGTATCGAGCTGCTGGAGGACAACCACCAGGACGCGAAGGCGATCATGATCGCCGAGTTCCTGGGCTTCCACCAGGCCCACGGCACTCCCTGCGGGCCGGGCACCGACCTGCACCGGGCAGCGGGGTTTCTCATCGACACGAACATCGTCCGCGGCAACACCCTGACCGGCCAGACCCCGAAGGGTCAGGATATCCAGTTCTCGTGGTGGAACCGGATCGAGGGAGCCCCCGGCATGGTGCAGCGTGAGCCGTTCACGCTCGCCTCGTTGCGCGACGACGGCGGCTTCGACTTCACCTTCTACGACAGCTATCAGGTGTGCGGGATCGACAAGGTCCACGAGGAAGTGAGGGCCGGTGCCTAGTCCGAAGATCAGCACGTTCCGCGAAATCACTCCGCTGATCTACTCGTGGACGACGCCGGACGTCCCAAAGTACGTCGGCTGGGAGAAGATCGGGTACACGGAGCAGGAGAGCGCCGACGTCCGTATTGCACAGCAGGCATCCCAGCTGTCCGTCGAAAAGAAGAAGCTGTGGTCGCGCCGAGCCTTCTTCACGTCTGAAGCCGGTGGGCGCTTCACAGACAAGAACTTCCACGCCTACCTCCGCCAGCAAGACGTCGAGCGCGAGACCCAGCCCAAGCGCACGGAGTGGCATCACTTTAAGATCGCACCGAAGAGGTCACTAGAGTACTTCAACGACTTCGCCGGCCAGGACTTCCCTGACGTACCGAGCATCGGCGTGGAGGACGACTACGTCCTGCGTCCCGAGCAGCAGGCGGCCGTCGACCAGGCAGTGGCTGCTTTCCAGTCGGGGCAGAGCGAGGTGCTCTGGAACGCCAAGCCGCGGTTCGGCAAGACGCTGACGACGTACGACCTGATGCGGACCTTGGACGTCCGGCGGGTCCTGGTTGTCACCAACCGCCCCGCGATCGCGAATTCCTGGTTGGACGACTTCGTCCGCTTCATCGGTCACCGGACGAGGTTCAAGTTCGTGTCGGAGTCGCCGGCCCTGTCCGGCCGTACGCCCATGACGCGCGAGCAGTGGCGGGCCCTCTCGCTCAACCATCAGGATGAGGACCCGCGCATCGTGGAGTTCCTGTCGCTGCAGGACCTCAAAGGGTCGCAGTACTTCGGCGGCTCGTACGACAAGCTCAAGCACATTACAAAGTTCGACTGGGATCTGCTGGTGATCGACGAGGCCCACGAGGGCATCGATACCACCAAGACCGACGTCGCCTTCGACCAGATCAAGCGCCGGTGGACACTGCACTTGTCGGGCACGCCGTTCAAGGCACTGGCCGTCGGCAAGTTCGACCAGAACCAAATCTTCAACTGGACCTACGAGGACGAGCAGACCGCCCGCCAGCGATGGGAGGACAACGGCCAGGAGAACCCGTACTCGGCGCTGCCGACGCTCAACCTGCTGACCTACCAGATCTCGCGGATGATCACGGACCGTCTGGCCGAGGGTGTCGCCATCGACGAGGACGCGGCGAACATCGACTACACGTTCGACCTTAACGAGTTCTTCGCGACGAAAGACAACGGGTTCTTCGAGCACGAGCCTGAGGTCATCAAGTTCCTCGACTGCCTCGCGGCCAACGAGAAGTACCCGTTCTCCACGCCCGAGCTGCGCGATGAGATTCGCCACTCCTTCTGGCTGCTCAACCGCGTCGCCTCGGCCAAAGCACTGGAGAAGCTCCTCAAGAAGCACGACGTCTTCAAGGACTACACCATCATCCTGGCAGCCGGCGACGGACGCTCGGATGAGTCCGACCCGGTCGCAGCAGGCAAGTCCCTCGACAAGGTGCGCACGGCCATCACCGAGGCAGAGAAGTCGGATGGCAAGACCATTACGCTGTCTGTCGGGCAGCTAACCACAGGCGTCACAGTGCCGGAATGGACCGCGGTCATCATGCTGTCGAACCTGTCCTCCCCGGCCCAGTACATGCAGGCGGCGTTCCGGGCGCAGAACCCTTGCACGTTCGAGCGCCGCGGGCACGTCTTCCAGAAGCAGAACGCATACATCTTCGATTTCGCGCCCGAGCGCACGCTGACGGTCTTCGACGCCTTCGCCAACAACCTGCACCCGAACCCCTCGGGCGACCAGCGGGTGCGGGAGGGCAACATCCGCCGGCTGCTGAACTTCTTCCCGGTGCTGGGTGAAGACGCTGAGGGTCGGATGATCGAGCTTGACGCCTCCAAGGTCCTGACGTTCCCGCAGGTATTCAAGGCCCGCGAGGTCGTGCGCCGCGGCTTCCTGTCGAACCTGCTGTTTGTGAACGTCGCCGGCATCTTCCGGTACTCCGAGCACGTCAAGGAGATCCTGGACAAGCTGCCCACCGCGAAGCAGGGCAAGGTCAAGGCCGGGGAGCCCATCGAGATCCCGCAGCCGCCGCCCATCACTGACCCCGACGGCAACGTCCAGGTCGACGTGGAGACCGTTATCAACCCCAAGGTCTCCGAGCTCGGCAAACCCGTCTACAGCATCGAGGAGATCCCTACCCCCGAGCCCGACGCCCCGGCGTCCACGGGGGCGACAGCGATCGCCAAGGCGGTGACAGAGCAGACCCGCTCCAAGCGCGAAGAGTTGACGAAGGCCTACGGGCTCACCGCCACGCAGGTCCAGCGCGACATCAAGCGCACCGAGCAGGCCGTGAAGGACCAGATCGAGCGCGTATACACCGCGCGCAACATCGCAAGCAAGCACCTCGAGGACGAGCTGAAGAACGCAGCCACAGAGGCTGAGGCCCAGGCTGTCGAGGCCAAGAAGGCCGAGCAGGACGAGGTGTTCAAGGCGGACGTCATGGCCATCGTCGACAAGACGATGGAGGAGATCGTACCCGAGGTGGTCACCCGCGAAGAGACCAAGAAGGAGCAGAGGCGCGCAGACCAGACGATGGACGACGCTCGCTCCCACCTGCGGGGCTTCGCCCGCACGATCCCCATGTTCCTCATGGCATACGGGGACCGCGGCATCCGGCTGTCGAACTTTGACGACTACACGCCCGACGAGGTGTTCGAGGAGATCACGGGCATCAGCGAGGCCGAGTTCCGTCTGCTGCGCGACGGCCAGGAGGTCACCGAGGAGAACGGCGCCGTCACGAGGATCCCGGGCCTTTTCGACGAGACGGTTTTCGACCAGGCCGTCCAGGAGTTCTTGGACAAGAAAGAGTCGCTCGCCGATTACTTCGACGACTCACAGACCGAGAACATCTTCGCCTACATCCCGCAGCAGAAGACGTCCCTGGTGTTCACCCCCCAGTCTGTGGTCAAGACGATGGTCGACGCCCTCGAAGCCGAGAACCCGGGAATCTTCACCGACCCGAACAGGACGTTCGCGGATTTGTTCTCGACCGCCGGCCTGTTCCTGATGGAGCTCGTGCGCCGCCTTGACACCGGCCTTGCCGCCGTGATCCCTGACCAGGACGACAGGCTCAAGCACATCCTGACCTCACAGATCTTCGAGATGAGCCACGACAGGATTCTCCACGGGATCACCGTCGAGGCCGTCTCTGGCGGCGTCCCGGAACGCAAGGCCTGGATCAAGGACTCCGGCCACTTCAAGGTTGGCAACCTCGCCAATATGACCCCGGAGGAGCGGCAGAAGATGGTCGACGACATGTTGACGGAAGGACACTGACCATGAGCAAGAAGTTCGACGTCGTCATCGGCAACCCGCCCTACCAGGATGACCTGATTGGCGATAACGGAACGAAGTCTCCGCCGATCTACCACCTGTTCATGGATGCGGCTTTCGAGATCTCTGAGCGGACGGTCTTGGTGACCCCTGCGCGATTCCTTTCGAACGCGGGCCAGACCCCGAAGTCCTGGAACCAGAAGGTTCTGTCCGACGAGCACCTCAGCGTGGCGCTGTTTGAGTCCTCTTCGTCGGCGATCTTCCCTGGGACCGATATCGACGGCGGGATCGTCGTCACGTATCGCGATGCCAGGCGTGTCATCGGCCCCATCGGAAACCATTCACATGTCCCGGATATGATGAAATCGCTGGTCGACGCTGTCACGGCGCGATTGACGACGACATCTCTTGCGGCGACTATCACCGAGCACCCGTGCACGTGGAACCCTCGTGTCTTCACGGACCACCCTGAACTGCGTGAGCGTATCCCTGCCTCGAGTGGCCTCCGTTTGAAAACGAACACATTCGAACGAATGGGCGAGGTCTGCCTGAAGACCGACCCTAACGACGGTAGTCCGTACGTCCAGATCCTCGGCCTCTCGAATCGGAAGAGGGAAATGCGGTGGGTTCGCCGCAACTACCTCGTGACTCCAGAAGTTGTGGACAAGTACAAGGTGATCATCGCCAGCGCCGATGGAGCTGCTGTTAAGTCCGGGAGGGTCGTTGGCGTGCCGTCGGTGGCCGCGCCGGGCACTGGGTTCACCCAGACGTTCATGTCTATCGGGCGGTTCGATACGGAAGCAGAGGCCGAGGCGTGCGCGAAGTACGTGAAGACCAAGTTCGCCCGCGCGATGCTCGGGGTTCTTAAAACGACGCAGCACAACTCAGCAATCAAGTGGAAGTACGTCCCGCTGCAGGACTTCACGCCGGTGTCGGATATCGACTGGTCGAAGTCGATCCTGCAGATCGACCAGCAGCTGTATTTCAAGTACGGGCTCGACGCCGACGAGATCGCCTTTATCGAGGCCCAGGTCAAGCCGATGGAATGACCGCTGGAGAGGCGTGCTAGAGGTTGATGCGCCCTACCCGACTCTCCTGGCCCGCAAGGCGTTCACAAGACCTCCAAGCGTTGGCGATGAGCCCAAGATTGCGGCCGGCACCAAGGCGCTCCTTTAACGAGCGTAGGCTGTCGGTGCTGCCCGCCGCTGTCGCGGGCCCCGCTTGACCTGAAGGCAGACGGGGCTTGTTTTCCTTCCCAAGCCTCGTATAGCCCTTCGAGCGAATACTGGCTAAGTACCGGAATGGGAGGTTCAGACTCGGCCGGAGCGCGCAACCAGTGGGCCGTTGGCCGATGCCTCACCGACCGGTAGACCAATGAGGGATCTACTCGTCCAGTGGAATGGAAGGTGGCATCGATAGGGTCCCTTGCCTGCACGCAAAACTGCCCGGTGAAGGTGCCCCTATTCGCAACGGTCAAAAACGAGTGCACCAGGGCGGTGTCGCCGTCGCGGCGAAATCGATCAAAGCTTGGAGCTGCGGACGCCATCCGGGCGAGGCCTGACTCAACGGGGCCGAATGGAGGTAGGAGAAGTTCTGATTTAAGCAAGAAAGGAGTCGGACCGTAGTCCAACTCCTTACAAGGCCAACCACATTAGGCGTTGGGACCCGGATGGCTGGGTGTCCCACAACGCAACGAACACAACAAGCATAGTATGAAGATCGATGGATGTCGAACGAGGGAACGAATGAAGAAATCGGCTGACCTGGCCACCACAGATGTGCAGAAAGAGGGACTCGGGCGACTGCTTAGCGGCGGGCGTATGAATAGTTACACCGCTGCACTGGCTTCCACAGAGGGATCTGAGCGCAGCGAACTTGATGTCTACGTCTACAATATGGCACTGTCTGCGGCGCTGCTCGGC
This sequence comes from Pseudarthrobacter kochi, assembly GCF_055412805.1. Lineage (NCBI taxonomy): Bacteria > Bacillati > Actinomycetota > Actinomycetes > Micrococcales > Micrococcaceae > Pseudarthrobacter > Pseudarthrobacter kochi. The sequence continues at coordinate 56,815 of NZ_JBVAYV010000019.1, read as the reverse complement.
CCTCTTCATATGTTGGAAGTAGTCACACGTAACTCGATGCATATGATGCTGAAAAAGAAGTTTAAACAGGAAGACTGGTGGAATGCCCGGGGTGTCTATCTCCTACAGAAGCAGGAAGACGCTCTGACAAAGGTTGAGGATAAGTTCAAAGAGCGCGAACGAACCGAGCGTCGACCGCCGGCCACGGCTGATGACATTGTTGCCGCGCTTGATTTCGGATTTTGGTGCGGGATTCTCGGAAAAGGGCGAGCAGGAGATCCACATTACGACTACGAGCGAACGCTCTGGCAGCCAGCACTGCAACACGCGTTTCCGCAGTGGCGCGGACAACGAGATGTGTTAGCCCGAAAGATGCATGTAGCTCGTACCCTGCGCAATCGTGTAGGCCACCACGAGCCAGTTCATCATCGAGATACCGAGCAGGATTATAGGAACATCATCGCCGTCATCATGTATGTCAGTAAGCCTGTTTCCGAGTGGGTGGACGACAGGTCACTCGTCCCCTACATCTACAGCCTTCGCCCGGGTCAGCCGACCGTTGTGAGGCACTTCTAGAGGCGTAATTTTGAACGGCAACCTCGATCACTTCATGATCATGCTGCATCGCCGCAAGGAACTGGGTTCCGTCGCGGTGGCTACAGCGCCCGGTCAGGAGTTGGCCAAGGGTGCCTCGTGCCCTATACCAGTCTGCCACCCGACTAAGTGTGCCGCACCCGGGCAGTTAAGTTCGGGAATTGACCGTGTGGTCGTTCCGTCCAGGAACCTTTGGCAGCTTAGGAGGCGAACGCCATGGCGGCCCGCCACCACTGGAACGCCAGTGGATAGGCCACGTCGAGAACATCAATAACGACCCTTTGTGCCTGTACGGACCGAAAACCGGGCAGCCCTCTGAGGAGTCGGTTTTGGTGTCGCTGCGCTGCATCAGAGCTCGACTGCGAAATCTATGAGGAGGTTGCTGGTCGAAATTCCGTGAGCGACGGCTTTTGAATGAAGAGAACGGAGATCTGAACTCCAGGATGCTGCCGGGGGTGTTCCATAAGGCCAGGATCGGACCCTCCGGTTTCTCTAGCGCAGCTTCTTCGTTCGTAAGCTTCCCGGTCCGGAGCGAAAACGGAGGCGTGTGAGCGGGGGGCTCAGCGCAGGGAGTCGAGGTGGGATCGAAGGACGTCAATGGCCCAGGTCGTCGGTTCTTTGGGGTCTTTGCGCAGTAGGTGGAGTGCGAGACCGTCAATTAGGGCGTGCAGCCTTTGTGCTTCCGTCACGGGGTGCAGTCCCGGACTTGCCTCGCCCCCTCGCATGAGGAGATCAATAATGTTCCTGCAGCCGGCGGCCATTGCTTCGTTGGCGTTCTCGTAGGCAGGGCGTAGCCCAACGTCGGAGAGTGCCATGGACCCGATGACCAGGAACACCTCCATTTCCAAGCGGCGTTCTTCATCCAGCGGCAGCAGTTGAAGCATCGCGACCTCCACCGTTTCGCGGAGGCTGGGGCCGGGGGCGGCGGATGCGATCCGATGGTTGACCCGTTGCTGGACGCAGTCCAGGGAGTAGGCGAAGAGCGAGCGTTGCGTGGGGAAGGCCCGCCGGAGTGAGGCCGTTGCCAGGCCGGCCTCGGCAGCGACAGTGCGGACGGAGAGTTTCTTGATTCCGTCACGCTGCAGAACCCGCCAGGCAGCTTCTGCAACCTCGAGTTCTCGGGCCTTGTGATCGATAAGTCGTGGCACTAACTAAGCGTACACAACCGTGTTAGCATGCTGCCTACTAATACGACTGTACTAACAAGGGGCTTGCTGTGATACTGACGATCATCGTCGTGTGTGAGGTCGCGTTCTGGGTGGTTATCCTTCTGGGACTTCTTGCCCGGTACGTGGGTCGGGCGCCGCGTCTGGGTTTGTTCCTGCTTGCCCTGGCTCCCGTGGTCGACCTGGTTTTGCTCATTTCGACGGCGGTGCACCTTCGGTCGGGGAACGAGGCGACGTGGCACCACGGGGTGGCAGCGGTGTATATCGGCTTTTCGATCGCATACGGGCACCGCATGATCGGCTGGGCTGACGCCCGGTTCGCCCACCATTTCACCGGAGGCCCGAAGCCGGTCCGGTTGTCCGGCTGGGCGCATACCAAGTCGTGTTGGACGGATGTGCTCCGCACCGCGTTGGCAGCGGCGATCTCGGCCGGTGTCCTGTTGCTGCTGACCTGGTGGGTCGCTGACGCCGGACGGACGGCGGCGTTGCAGTCGTGGTATCCGGTCCTTTTGCTGGTGACTGCCATCGAGATCTTTTGGGCGGCCAGCTACACGGTTTCGCCGAAGCGCGGAAGGACCGCGCCTTCCGGTTCGGGGCGTTCCTGAGCCGGTGCCACGGGGCTGGAGCTGGTGGCCGGGTCCGAGCCCCGGGCCCGGCCGCGTTTTCAGCGCCCCGGGCCCGGCCACTTGAGGGAAGGGGACGTGCATTTGGGGGAACGCGCCGGCGAAGGAGAGTTTGCTGGAGTATTGGATGGACCGGACCCGAAGAGGTGGACGGCGAGTCGGAGGAGGAGGAATCCGGCGATGATGATCGTGGTGCCAGCACCCGGCAGCTAAAAACCTCGCCTCCGTAATCAATCCTTGTCAGAACGCTGGACTGGGTGATTTGACCAACCTTTGTGAGCACGTGAGGTATCGATCCGCTCGCGACGAGACCACCGTTCGTCGCAACCATGATTACCAACAACTTTCTGTCACATGCGAAGAGATGGTTATCCTTTGCATGACTTAGAATAAATAACGGGTTAAGTGACATAATTGGATTCCAGCCTGGCTTGAAATTCACGTGTCACTTAAACGAACGTATAAATGACGAAGGAGAAGTTCCGTGCTGGTCGGATATATGCGTGTCTCCAAGGCGGACGGCTCCCAAACCACGGACCTGCAGCGCGACGCGCTCCTGGCCGCCGGCATAGGCGCGGAATCCCTCTATGAAGACCGTGCCTCCGGGAAAAAGGACGACCGGCCCCAACTGGCTGCCTGCCTCAAAGCTCTACGCCACGGCGACACCCTCATGGTCTGGAAGCTCGACCGGCTCGGACGGGACCTGCGGCACCTGGTCAACATCGTCCATGACCTCACCCAACGCGGAATCGGGCTGAAAGTCCTCACCGGGCAGGGCGCCGCCATCGACACCACCACCGCCTCCGGAAAGCTTGTATTCGGAATCTTCGCTGCCCTCGCCGAGTTCGAGCGCGAACTCATCTCCGAACGCACGACAGCAGGGCTCGCCGCCGCCCGCGCCCGCGGCCGCAACGGCGGACGCCCCTACAAGATGACCCCGGCGAAAATCCGGCTCGCCATGGCGTCCATGGGCAAGCCCGGAACCAAAGTCAGCGACCTCTGCACCGAACTCGGGATTACCCGACAGACGCTCTACCGGCACGTCTCACCCACAGGGGAGCTGCGGCCCGGCGGTGAGAAACTACTCTCGCGATAGCAGTAGACCCGCCCGTACCAGCAGCGGCCGGCACCACCGCCCTGGCCAGCGCATCCGGCCTCACCGGCGTTCCCTTTCACGCCCAGTCACCGGTCGCTTCACCGGACGGGGGTTACGGGACGCCGATGGACTCTAGCTCTCAATCATGCAGTTCAGCGGTGTGCGCGACCGGTGGGGGACCGGCTTACGAGCGCCGTTGAACCGCTCAGGGTGCCGGGTCCTAGTTGCATTTTCCGTACGGAATCACTCCCAACTACAAGTCGGCGCAGCCGGTCAGGACATTGGCTGCTGGAGCCCACTAGAGTCAGTAGCGAGTAGCGCAATCGAACACGATCCTGCACTCATGGCGAGAGGGATAGTGTGACCGATGCATCGGCTCCGCAGAAGCGGCTGGACCCCCGTGGCATGCTCCGAGAATGGGCAAATTCGTCTGACGAGTGGGTGCGCCACATCGTTCGTCACGTGCTTGCCGACGGCGCAGAGCTCGGGAGCGACGAAAAAGCGTTGTCGTATGACCTGTTTCGCCAGGAAAAGGCTTTCGATGCCCGCCTACTGCCCGCGGAGGAGCTGCTGGGGACGCTTGAGCGCGAGGAAGAAGCTATTGAGCCCCTAACCCTCACGTCGCTTTCCGCTATAACCGGCGTCAACGCCTTAGTTGAAGGCGGCGTCATCGAGCCACACGCGGGCCTAACTATATTGTTCGGCGAAAATGGCACTGGTAAGACGGGCTACTCCCGGGTCTTCAAGGGTCTTGCCGCCAGCCGGACTGCGGACGTGATCCTAAGCAACATCGAAGCAACTACCCCGCAGACCCAATCTGCGCTGGTCGGTTACACGCTTGGCGGGGAACCAAAGACATACGCCTGGACAGGGAAGCAGGGAGTCGCCCCGTTCACGAGAATGTCAATCTTCGACAGTCCTTCTGTCAGCTTCCATGTTGACGATGACCTTGAATACGTCTACGTTCCTGCCGCCCTAGCGTTGTTCAACCACGTGATCGCTGGCATCAAATCGGTGCAGAGCCAGATAGACCAGGCCGTCCACGAACTGAAGTCAGGGTCCTCAGGGATTCTTTCCCGCTTTCCACGCGGGGCCAGCGTTTACCCGCTCATCGAAACCCTCGGAGCAGCCACCGACCTCGAGCAGCTCAAGGCGGCTGCCGATCCTGATACAGACGTCGACGGTCGAATTGCTGGTTTGCGTCGCACTGTCGCAGCGCTCGAAGCCAACACGATCGGCGCCGAGATCAAACTTCACCAGCGCGTGGAACGCATGCTGACTCAAGCAGCAGCTATTGCCACCGCTGTCGTCGACTTCAACGTCGCTGGCTACGACCGTGAGCTCGAGGCTCTTGCCACCCTCGAACTGGACTACCGCGTCTTCCGTACCGTCTTGTTTGAGGCAGCAGATCTTCCCGCTGAGCCTGACGACACTTGGAATGCATTCATCCAAGCCGGGGAGGCTTACGAGACGCATCTCACCGCACTTGGTGCGCACGACGCGGACCGCTGCCTCTACTGCCGGCAGCCCCTGGGCGAAAAGGCGCATGCCCTCATCGGCAAGTACTCCGAATATCTGGAAGACAAAATCACCACGGACATAGCGGCCTCTAAGACCCGACTTGACGCTCTCACCGGTCCGATAGTTTCGGCCAAGGCCGGCGATGCCCAGACTTTCTCCAATGAATACGCTGACACGAATGACAAGCCGCCCTTCCATGTGGAGCTAGACCGGACGCTTGCCACCCTTGTCACTCTTACCGAGAACATTCAATCCACGTCGCAAGTGAAAAAGGAACTGACCGACCGCGCGGTGGAGGACCGGGGGGTACTCACAGCCGCACTGGCGACCACCACCCAGGCACTGGGTCAATTGAAAGATCAGGCAGCCACACGGGCGGATACGCTCGCAGATACCAAAAAAGCTCTTGTCGAGCTGGAGGCGGCGGCGGAACTGACCAGGTCGTGGGCGCTCATCGAGTCGTACGTGCGGGACGCAAAGCAAGCCGACCGGTTGACGCTTCTCGCCAGGCCCATGCCCGGCTTGCTGCGGAGTGTCACAGGCCTGGCGAAGACCGCAAGCGATCAGATGATTAACGAGAGCTTCGACGCACTTTTCAATGAAGAGTGCATTGCGCTTCGAGCGCCCACGCTACGAATGGAGTTCGTCGGCCGTCAAGGGCGTGCCCAACGCCGCAAGGTCCTCAGCGGAAAGCACAAGCCATCCAAGGTTCTATCGGAAGGTGAACAAAAGGTAATCGCGATGGCGGACTTCCTTGCGGAGGCACGGCTCGCTGGTATCACGGCACCGGTGATCTTCGATGACCCTGTCTCCAGCCTCGATCACCGGAGGATCAACGAAGTCGCACAAAGGATCACCTCCCTCGCCGAGACGACGCAGGTAATTGTCTTTACCCACGACATTTTTTTCGCTACCACGCTGCTTACGCTCATGGAGGCGACCAAACGATGCTCGTACTTCCACATCACTGATGAGGAAGGCAAAGGCCAGATTACCCGCGCCACCGGTCCCCGGTGGGACAGTTTGAGTAACCTCAAGAAGAACATCAACGAGACGATCCAAACTGCTAGGTCGCAACAGGGAGACGCTCGGGCAGCGCTTGTTCGTACAGGATACGACTGGATCCGTGCCTGGTGCGAAGTGTTCACAGAGACGGAACTGCTCCAAGGTGTCACTCAGCGCTACCAACCCAATGTGCGTATGACCAACCTGCCCAAGATCAAGGTTGGAGCATTGCCCGCCGCAGTCGAGACCGTCAATCGCATCTTCGAGGAAGCCTGTCGGTACATCGACGGCCACTCGCAGCCTCTCGCGAGCCTCAGCGTGAGCCCCACCTTCACCGGACTCGAAGCGCACTGGGCCGAACTGTCTCAGGCACGAACGGCTTACATTACCGCGGACGAATAGCCTCATTCACGACTAGCGTCGGATCCTAATAGTGCTTCCCAAGAGGAAACGAGGCAAAGTGTCCGTTGCCTAGACTCGAACGCATGATCAACGTTGTCAGCGACGCGTATTCTCGCCGGGCGGCGGAATACGTCGAACGCTTTGCTTCACTCGGTGCTGTGCACCCTTCAGATCGTCAACTGGTGGCGACGTGGGCGGATGGCATCGAGGGTGCGGTTATCGACGCCGGCTGCGGTCCAGGTCATTGGACGAACTTCCTCAGTGAAGCCGGGGTCCCTGCAGTCGGAGTGGATCTGGTTCCGGAGTTCATTGCGCACGCCCGCGATACTTATCCCGGCATTCCGTTCCGGACAGGCAGCCTCGACAACCTCGACGTCGGCACCGGGACAATTGGTGGAGTGCTCGCCTGGTACTCACTGATCCACTATGAGCCAGACACGATCCGCACTCCTCTCCTGGAGTTCAGTCGGGTCCTTAGCCCTGGCGGCGCCCTGCTCATCGGCTTCTTCGATGGTCAAGTCGTCGAGAAGTTCGATCATGCGGTCATCCCGGCATACCAGTGGCCGGTAAGGGATCTCTGCGACGAGCTGGTAGCCGCGGGCTTCAATGTGGTCGAGACGCACGCACGGACAACCACGGGGCAGCGATCTCACGGAGCCATTCTCGCCAACCGCTGAGGTGCTTGGTGGGGATCCCCGAACGGGTCGCTCCGGTGATCCAAAGTTGTTTCAGGACAGGTTCTCCAGTGAATATTGCGCCGTTCCGGTTCAGACGGACTCGTTCTGTCCTGACTCCGCCAAGGTGATGCCGGCGACAGACCAGTTCTCGCGGGGGAGCTCGTGCAAGATCACCCGGATCGTGTCGGGACGGATTTCCATGACCTCAGCGTAAGTGGCCGTTAGCGCAGCCAGCAGCTGACGCTTCTTTTCAGTGGAGGAGGGGGATGCATTGAGAACCTGAATGAGGGGCATGCACAGATTCTGGCATCCTCCGCAGAAGAACGGGTGGATCCCGGACCGGCTTGATGCGTCTCGAAGGGAGCAAATCGGCTGACGCTAGCCATCCTGGCCATGCTGGACCCGCCCCGCTAAGCCGTCCCGTTCAACGTTCCCCTTACGGGCCGGCTAACGGGCGCGACTCGACAACGGACACCGGTCCCTTGGTCGCGGCATTGAGTTGTTCGTTGTCTTGTGCGTCAAGATGGCATCATGCCTCTTGACGATCTGCTCGCCAGCCTTCAGGAAGTTCCTCAGTCAGGATCGCGAGACGCGTATCTGCGGTTCCTGACCTTTGTTGGGGACGCGGCGTTGCGTCGCGATGGCGGCCCGGAGCATGTCACAGGGTCCTGCTTCGTCTTTTCACCTGCTTTCGACCGTGTTCTTCTGTGCTTCCACCGCAAGGGGCAGTTCTGGGTGCAGTTCGGCGGTCACATCGAGTCGAAGGACGCATCGGTGGCGGAAGCAGCACAAAGGGAGGCCCGCGAGGAGTCCGGCATTGTCGACGTCGTCCTGCTATCTACCGCGATCGTTGATCTTGACCGCCACGATCTGCACGCGGGATTCTCGTGCACCGCTCATTGGGATGTTGGATTCGCTGCAACCATCGACCCTGATGTCGAGATCGCCGTGAGCGATGAAAGCGAGGACGTCCGATGGTTCCCAATCGACGAATTGCCCGATCAGGTGCCAACAGGCTTCGGTGCGCGCTTGGAATACGTCCGGCGCAGGGCAATCTCACTAATTGGCTGACCCATCGGCTGCGAACAACCGTCGTCCACTGGGATTCTCGCATTCCTGGGGAGACGGGCAATACAAGCAATGACTGCAAGCGTTGGCCTCACGCTTGAGCGCTCCGCTACGAACCTGAGTATCTCGGCTTGGTATGAGGGCGCCGTCATTGTTTTGCGCTCTGATCTCTAGGAGGCTGCATCCTCGCAAGCAAGCCCTCCTTTCTTGCAACTGCCCGCGTATGTGTCTTACATGTAGTATGTTTCGTAAGACAAGACGAATGGGAAGGAAGATTGATGGCTACGATCACGGTGCGCATTGACGACGCGGTAAGGGATGCCTTGCAGGCTAAAGCGGAGGAGGAACGCCAGACGCTGAGCGACTTTGTTCGAGACCGTCTCCAGGACGCAGTGTTTGCATTCCGAGAAGATGAACGAGGCAAGAGCGAGAGGGATAAGGAGTTGGGACCTGACACCCTGTCAGCTCTCGACCGACACACTCTGTCACTGTTGCATCGAATTCTCGGTCGGGTTTTGCCCGAGGACGCGAACGATGTGGATGGTGACAGGGAGTACCAGCTTGAGCGGGCGAAAGTTCTTGAACGTGGATTTACCAAGGAGTACTGGATGGAGTTCGCCGGCCTTCGCCCCGAGCTGAGCCCTCGCAACAGCGAGTTCGTCATGGACGTTCTCGAAATGTTCCGGATAGCGCTCTACAGCATCAACGATCTGCAGGAGCAGGGGGTAGTGATTGATGAATCGCTTCAGCGAGCACTGACATTCGACGGTTTCGATCACAATGACGCGCTGGAAGGCCAGATGTCCGACTACGTGCGTTTCCTTGTGCAGGACGATAAATGGACCGAACAGGAGGCGTTCGTACTCGGCCCGGATCGCGGGAACTCTCATCACCAGTCGGTTCCCATTTACTCTCGGATGTTGACCGAGTACCGCGAAGTGAAGCAAAACAAGTCCCGAAAAACGGGCAGAAAGAGTTATCTCCTGACCGAAGAAGAGCTCCGGAGGATCGCGGCTTCCCGGGTTCACCCCTCACGTCGCTAGCCGCCGGCCTCTTTGAAGTGCAGCAGCGGCTCCAGTAAGTAGGGGTGCGGCTGTTAATCCATCGGTGCCTTCGCTAGCGTGGAGGCAAACGGAGGGGGACGGCGCACATGGCACCGAGGAAATCTAAGAACCACATTGAGGGTCAGCTGAGTCTGGAGTCTTTGTGGGCCGAACCGGAAGAGGTAGTAAATGAACGAGCACGGCAGACACGCCATGGAAACTATGAAGAATCACGACCCGGAGAGCTTCGCGCAGATAGCGGACCCCGAGACACACTTTTCGACCTTGGGCCGGGAGATCCAGGAAGCGATCGTGGCTCTGAGCGCAGAACTGATACCCATGCGCGGCCAGGAAGAGCCAATGGAGTTCATCGGGATGGTGAACATGGCCAAGCTGCGGGCACGCGAGATGGTGTATCAGGAGATGATCTACGCCAGCCTTCCCGCGGAGCCGGAGGAGATGGAGCCGGCCTACGGGGCCCAGGAGGACGAGGAGAGCTAGACACCGAACCTCAGCCGGCAGCGGTTGCGACGGCTGGACGGTTCCGCCCAGCATCCCAGGCCGACCTTGCGCCATCGGGACAGAAGGCCCGCTTCGCAGCAAACGTTGAAGCAATCCGCATCGTCCGGGAGCTGGAAGACCAGCAGAGGCCGGCCACCGAGGTAGAGCAGCGTTCCCTGGCGCGGTGGTCCAGTTGGGGAGCGGTGCCCCAGCTGTTCGATAAGGCCGAATGGGCGGCCGAGCGCGCCCAGCTGCAGGAAGTCCTGAGCGAGCGCGAGTACGCCGCAGCGTCGCGGACCACGACGAACGCGTATTACACCGATGCCGCCCTGGTGAAGGAAATCTGGTCCGCCGTTGACCGGCTCGGCTTCACCGGGGGAGAGGTGTTGGAACCCGGATCCGGCGCGGGAACGTTCATTGGTTTGGCCCCGGAAGGTGCCCGGATGACCGGTGTGGAGCTTGATCCGCTGACTGCCTCAATTTCCCGTGGCCTGTATCCCGACGCGACGATCCGCGGCGAGTCCTTCGCGGACACCCCGATCAAGACCAACTCCTTTGACCTCGCCGTCGGTAACGTCCCGTTCAGCAAGAACACGCTTTACGACAAGACCCACAATGCCGACTCCCGGCATTCCATGCACAACCACTTCATCCTCAAGAGCCTGGCCGCTGTGAAACCCGGCGGCTACGTCGCCGTGCTGACCTCCAGCTTCACCACGGACGCAACCAACCCCACCTCGAGGCGGGAGATGAGCGCCATGGCGGATCTGGTGGGAGCCGTGCGTCTGCCCACCGGCGCCCACCGGCGCGCTGCCGGCACCGAAGCACTCACTGACCTGCTGCTGCTGCGCAAGCGCGAGCCGGGCCGGGAGCCTGCCAACACGGACTGGGAATCTGTCGGGCCTGTCATCATCGACGGCCGCGACGTGAAGATCAACAACTACTTCGATCTGAACCCGCAAAATGTCCTCGGGCAGATCACCGTTGGGAACGGCATGTACGGCGAGGAAACCGTCAGCGTCAAAGCCGACGACCTCGCTGCTGTCCCGCAGCTGCTCGCCCAGCGGCTCGACGTCGTTGTGCAGGAAGCACTGGACCGCGGCCTGAACCACGCCCCTGCAGAGCCGGCCCCGGGGAAGACCCCGGTGGCTCTGCTGCCGGCGGCCGGGCAGCAATGGGACGGCACCATCACCGCCCAATCCGACGGAACCTTCACCATCACCCGCAGCGGGGAACAAGAAGAACTCCCCGTGCCCAAGAAGCATGCTGCAGAGATGCGGGACCTGCTGGGGCTGCGCGACGGTGCACGGTCGCTGTTGGAAATGGAAGCATCGGACAACGAGGACACCCCCGAGCTGGAAGCCCTGCGGGCTAACCTGACCGCCCGATATGCCAACTATGTGGGCAAGTACGGGCCAGTGAACCGCTACACCGAATCGGTTCGCACGGATAAAGAGACCGGCGATGACATTGTCACCCGTCGCATAGCGCCGGCATTCCGGCTGCTGATGTCCGAGGACCCTTTCGGGGCGCTTCCCGGTGCTCTGGAAAAATTCAATGACGAAACGCAGACGGCGACACCGGCTGGCCTGCTTCAGCACCGGCAGGTGGTGGCCCGCAAACCGCTCATGGGCGCGGACACCATTGACGAAGCCCTCGCCATCGCCCTGGACACCTACGGCGCCCCAGAGCTGGAACAGATAGCGGACCTGCTGGGCGTCACGGAAGAGGAAGCCCGCGAGCAGCTGGGCACGCTCGTGTTCGATGACCCGGAAACCGGCAAGCTGGTCACGGCACCGGAATACCTGTCCGGGAACGTCCGGACCAAGCTCGAAGCTGCCCGCGCTGCGGCGGTCGAGGACGAGCGCCTGAGCGTGAACGTCACCGCGCTGGAGGAAGTCCAACCGCCGAGGGTCGGCATGGAAGACGTCGAGGCACGCATCGGTGCGGTCTGGATCTCCCCCGAGGAACACCAACGCTTCGTCCAGGACATCCTGGCTGATCCCAACGCCAGCGTGACCAGCGTCGGCAGCGGCATCTGGCGGGTCAAAGCCAACCGGGGAACAGTCCGTTCCACGAACGAGTGGGGGACGGGCCGCCGGCCCGCCCCGGACCTGCTGCAAAGCATCCTGGAACAAAAGAGCATTCAGGTCGAGGACAAGAACGAGGACGGCAAACCCGTCGCCAACCTCGAAGAAACCGAAGCGTCCCAGGAAAAGGCCGAGGCCCTGCAGGAACGCTTCGCCGAGTGGGTCTGGGAAGACCCCGAACGTGCCAGCCGGCTCATTGACGAATACAACCGCCGCTTCAACTCCCTTGCGCTGCGCGACTACACCAAGGAAGGCGGCCGGCTGACCCTTCCGGGGCTCGCTAAATCCTTCGTCCCGCATCCGCACCAGCGCACCGCCGTGGCGCGCATCATCTCCGAACCGGCCGTGGGCCTCTTCCACGAAGTCGGGGCCGGCAAGACCGCCGAAATGGTGATTGGAGCGATGGAACTCAAACGCCTGGGCATGGCCTCCAAGCCCATGGTTGTCGTCCCGAACCACATGCTGGAGCAGTTCACCCGCGAGTGGCTGGAACTGTACCCGCAGGCCCGCCTGCTCTCGGCAGGGTCCGATGACATCAAGACCAAGAGCGGAGACCTGGCCGCGCGCCGGCAGTTCGTCGCCCGCGCCGCGGCGAACGACTGGGACGGCATCATCATGACCCAGCAGGCCTTCAAGAGCATCGGCGTGAAAGCCGAAACCATTGAGGCCTACCAAGAGTCGATCATCGCCGACGTCCGGCAGACCATCGTCAACGCCCAGGCCGAAGGCGAAGACCGGACCACGGTGAAAAAGCTTGAAACGAAACTCCAGGCCGAAGAAGAGCGCATGAAGAAGCTCATGGACACCGCACCGGACCTTGGACTGACATTCGAGGACACCGGGGTGGACTACCTGTTCGTGGACGAAGCCCACGACTACAAAAACCTGCGCACGGTCACCAACATCAAGGGCGCAGAAATCGCGGGCTCCATCCGGGCCACCGACATGCACCTGAAGCTGGAATACCTGCGCAGCACCCACGGGGAACGCGTCGTCACGATGGCGACCGGCACACCGATTGCCAACTCCATCACCGAAGCCCACGTCATGCAGCGCTACCTGCGCCCGGACCTGCTCCAGGCTGCCGGTGTGGAGAACTTCGACGTCTGGGGAGCGACATTCGGGGAAACCGTCACCGCCATCGAGATGGACGCCGGAGGCCGGCTGAAGAACAAGCCGCGCTTCGCGAAATTCAAGAACGTCCCCGAGATGCTGCGGTCCTTCCACGTCTTCGCCGACGTGAAGCTCTCCGAAGACCTGACCTACCTCGAAAAGCCGGACCTCGCCCGCCGGCCCGGAGACGGGGAACGGCAGCCGGAACTGGTGCTGATCCCGCAACCGCCCGAACTGGCCGAATACATGAAGGGCCTCGCGGACCGGCTGGATTCCCTCTCCGGCTGGGCTGAGAAAGGCGCGGACAACGCCCTGAGCGTCTACAACGACGGCCGCAAAGCCGCCCTGGACCTGCGCATGGTCGGCATCGAACCCGAATCCGGGACGAAGCTGGACCACGTGGTCGCCAAGACCCTGAAAGTCTGGGAGGAGAACCGGGAGAACGAGTACGAAACCAGCTTCGAATCCGGGATCCCTTCGGCGAACAAGGGTGCGCTGCAGATCATCTTCTGCGACCTCAGCACACCATCCAAGAACACCGGTCCCGACGGCAAACCGGTCTGGACCGCCTACCAGCAGATCAAGGACCAGCTCGTTGCCGGCGGCATCCAGGCAGAGCAGATCCGGTTCATCCAGGACGCGCCCAAGCCCGAGCAGAAAGCCCAGCTCTTCGCCCAATGCCGCACCGGCGAAGTAGCCGTGCTGATCGGCTCCACCGCCATGATGGGGACCGGCGCCAACGTCCAGCTCCGCGCCAAAGCGATCCACCACGTCACGTGTCCCTGGCGGCCAGCTGACCTGACCCAGCGCGACGGGCGCATCATCCGTCAACGGAACGCCAACGCGGAGGTCCACAACTTCCAGTACGCCACCGTCGGCAGCTACGACAGTGCCGCCTGGGATGGGATCCAGCGCAAGGCCACCATGATCCAGCAGGTCCTTCGCGGACGACTCGATATCCGCGAGATCGAGGACGTTGGAGACCTTGCCCTCAACGCCGCACAGATCAAGGCAGCGACCAGCGGCAACCCGCTGGTGATGGAGAAGATCGAGGCCGACGCCGCCCGGACCAAACTCGAACGGCTCAAACGAGCCCACGAGAAAGGACAGAGCACCCTCTCCTGGACACGGGCCGCCGCCGAAACCAGCATCACCAAAGCCGAAAGCAAGCTGCCCGCATTGCAGGCCGCTCTCCCGCGCATCACCCCGATGGCCGGGGATGCCTTCACCGCGACCATCGACGGCAAGAGCTACACCAAACGTCCGGAGGCCGTCACGGCTATATCTGAATGGGTCCGTACCCACACACCGGAGTACGGAAATTACTACCGCCAAAAACAGGACCACGGCACGATGGCCACCCTCGGCGGCCACGAGCTGCAGGTCCGAAACGCGGCCGACGACTCCCGGCTCGGCTCTTACCAGGACCTCGCTGTCACCCTCAAAGACGTGCCGGCACCACCGCTTGTCTTTACCCGACTGGAGCTGTTGGAAGGAAGTGCCGGGATCATCACCCGGCTGGAAAACAAAGTAGCGGGGCTTCCCGATTACGAAGCCCAGCTGCGCCAAACCATCACGGACAAACAGGCGGTGCTTGCCGACGTCGAGAGCCAGGCCGGGAAACCCTTCAAGTACGAGGCCAAACTTGTCACCGCCCGCGCGAAGTGCGCGGAACTGGACGGGAAGCTCAGGGCCTCCATTGAGCCACCGAAGCAGAACTCCGCCGACGCGCCTGACGTTGCGGATGTCGTCGATCCTGCACTGGCACGCTTTAGAAAGCTTCACGACGCCAGCTTCCCTACAGGCCCCAGCCCCAGCCGGCCATCGCCGGCGTCAACCCAGGCGCCTTCAACCAGACATCCACACCACGAGAGAAGCGGAGGGCTGGAACGATAGATCATCCGTCCGTCAAGAGCTGGGCTGGAATGACTCCGGAAGCTCCACGGCGGCCGGATCCCTCTGCCGCGGACATCGCGCCAGGGACGAACTGCAACACCGGAACGAGGTGGACTGAGAATGCCGAAACGGACAGAGGACGTGACCGAGGAACCTGCGTCGACGACGGTACCGGTGTTCCCCAGAATGCTGACCCTGGAACAAGTTCAGGAGGTCCTGAACGTCAAAAGTGCACTGGTCTATTCGCTCGTTCGCAGCGGTGAGCTCCCCGCCGGGCAGTTCGGTGGACGGGGTGTGTGGAGGGTCCGGGAAAGTGACCTCGCGGTGTACATCGAGGCAGCGTTCGCGAAGACCGCAGAGCGCATCGCGGCCGGTCAGATCAAGGATGACGACGTCACCGCGGAAGACTAAGAGAACACGGTTACGACGAAGGCCGGCACCTCGAAAAGGTGCCGGCCTTCGTCGTATCTGCCCATCGGAGCCGCATCTGGTCTATGGCTGAAAAGAGCCAGCCACAGCGCTCTGCCGACGTCGGAAGCGGCATGTCTTGGACCATGGGAAACGTTGCCGTTGGTGACCGGCCAGTTTCCAGGCTGTGCATGGCCGCCGGTCTCGCTGGTAAGGTGCGAGGCAGAGGTTCCCTGGCGGTTGTGTGCAGCCGATCAGCTGGGTCCCGTCGTCCCCATGTGTGCGGGAAAAGCAGCGGAGCGATTGGGCTTTTGCCGTGCCCATGGGGGCGAGGGGCTACTACTCAGGTCCGCCGGCAACCGGAACGGACTCCTGCGTGGTTTTCCGGCCACGCGGACGCCCGCCGGCCTTCTTGGCCGGAGCGTCCAGACCGAAGCCCCGCAGGTCCGATTCGGTCCAGTCTGCGCGCAACGCTGCCTGATAGTCCTTGGCATACTTCTGCTCAGCTACGGCAAGTAGCTGGGCGGCCTCCTGAACCTCAACTCCGCTGGCGGCGGCCCTCTTGACGGCGTTCACTTTGGTGTCCCTGGCGGCGTCGATCTTCGCGGCGGCTTTAGCGGCAATGTCGTTGATATCCATACCCAAACCCTATCGGGCACGACCGACACCCCCAAAGCAGGTTTTCGGTGATCAAGCGCGAAAGGCGAAAAAACCCTCAAAGAGGACCGGTCGGAGCAAGCTATACATTTACACGGGTGTAAATGGTTTGCCGCGCTCGACACTGGCGGTCGTGTGCGGCACACTGGTCAGTGTGGTCCCCGGTTTCGGGTCGCTGCGCTGGGCCTTTGAAGGGATGGATTGAATGGCGGATGAGGGATTCACTCACCGTTTCAATCTGTCGCGCCGGCGCCGTGAGAACTCTCCGGCCGGTACCAAGAAGCGCCGTGACCTGTGGGTCACTGTTGAAGAGGAAGCCGCGCTTGTTGCGAGGGCTGAGCGGGAGAAGATCACTGTCCCGAATCTGCTGATTACCTCGGCATTGTCCGAGATGCAGGAGACGACAACGGAACGCCGTGCTATTGCGGCGGAGCTGATGTCCTTGCACAATCTGTTGGCTCGTTCGTCCAACAACATCAACCAGCTCGCACGGCAGGCCAACGCCACGAGCGAGTTCCCCGTCGAGGCGCGCGAAGCGTTGAAGCACATCCGCTCCGTTGCTATGCGAATCGACGATGCCATCGACGGACTGATGTAGGGATGATTCCGAACATCACCCGGGGTTCGCGCATGGGCGGACTCATGGTTTACCTGGCTTCGACCGAGGCCAACAAGACGAAGAACGCGCACAGCGATCCCCGCCTGGTAGCCGGGGATGCTGCGATCATGGCGTGGTACGACGACGGTGTTCTGGACCGTGACGATGCCCTTGCAATCGCCAAGCACCTGGACCGCCCGCGCAAGATGTTCGGTGTCTCGGTGCAGATCAAGGACATGCAGTGGGATGCGGCCAAGAAGGAGCGCGTTCACGTCGGATACAAGGACGCCAGCGTGTGGCATTGTTCGCTGAGCCTGCGCGTCGAAGAGGGCGCGCTGACGGACCAGCAGTGGGGCGATATCGCCAACGATTTCGTGGACTCCATGGGCTTCACCGAAACCAGCGGAAAGGCCCGCTGCCGGTGGGTCGCGGTCAACCACGGCACGAGTGAGAACGGCAACCACCACATCCACCTGGCTGTCTCCTTGGTCCGCGAAGACGGCACCAAGGCATCCACCCACGGCGACTACAAGAGGGCTCAGGAATCGTGCCGTGAGCTGGAGGTTAAGTACGGGCTGGAACAGCTCTCCACCGTGCACGCCACCCGTGGCTACGACCGGGCCGAGAAGGCCACCGCCGTCCGGGACGAGCGGGAAATGCACCGCTCATCTTTGGCGCGGAAAGTACGCGCCAGCGCCAGCGCCTCGGCGACGGAAGGGGAGTTCGTCCGGCGGGCCCGCGACACCGGCATGCTGGTGCGGCCGCGCTACGC
Organism: Pseudarthrobacter kochi; assembly: GCF_055412805.1. Classification (NCBI taxonomy): domain Bacteria; kingdom Bacillati; phylum Actinomycetota; class Actinomycetes; order Micrococcales; family Micrococcaceae; genus Pseudarthrobacter; species Pseudarthrobacter kochi. The sequence continues at coordinate 39,606 of NZ_JBVAYV010000019.1, read as the reverse complement.
GAAGAACACAACCGACGTCATCGTTGGGTACTCCGTAGCCGAACGCCCCAAGCAGGGCGAGCGGCCCATCTGGTTCGCCGGCGGCACCCTCGCATCCGATCTGAAGCTCGGTGCCTTGCGTGAAGAGTGGATGGACTCACCGCACCTGGCTACCGAAGCTGCAGCCGAGTGGAACGCGGCGGCCCGCAACAGGCGCACCGTCTCCAGGACCGGCCCCGAGAACGGAACACCGCCGGCGGAAATGTGGGTCGAATACACCCGTAACGCGACCGCGCTGGCGGATCAGCTGCGGACCATTCCGCGTGAAGATCACGCGACCTGGGCGAAAGCAGCGAGGGAAGTATCCGGCGCGTTCGCGGCATGGTCCTACCGGCTGGAACCGACGCCGGGTCCATTGGCGGCCACCGCCGCTGAACTGTCCCGCACCGCCCAGCTGCGCGCCCCGCGGGAGCACAGCAAGCCCGTAGCTCTGCCTTCGATTGCCGGGACAGCCATGTTGTTTATGGCCGGGTCCAGTAAGAATAAGACGGCCGCCCAAACAGCACTCATGGTGCAGCTGATCAACACCGCCTTCGCCGTGTACGAAATGCACGCCCAGTCGGGACGGAGCCGTGAGGCGCAGCGCATCCGTTCAGTGGTCGAGCTACAGCTGGCACCGTTCACCGGCACCATGCCCAAGGCCGTGCTGGTGGGTGCGGAACAGCAGTCTGCGACGCAGGCAGGATTGCCGCCTAGGTCAATCGACATCGCACGGCGCGGCATGGTTCCCATCCGCCCGGGATCAGTAGTGCCCTCAACGCCAACACCGGCGACGCCGGCCAAGACTTCCCAGCCCAGCCGACGCGATTCCGGGCCGGGCCTGGACCGATAAGACTCACACGACTAGTGCAAGGGAAACACGATGAGTGAATCAGATGGAATGGACGACGTTGTGGACGGCGGGCTGCGGCAGTCGCTGATGATCGCCTCACGCATTGCGGAGACTCTGGCCCGTCGCCGGCAGGAATCCCAGCGGCAGCAGGAACACCAGGATGCCCAGGTGGGGCACGAAGCGCAGGGACGTCTCGCCGCCGAACGCAGCGCCGCCCACGCAGCGCTGGCGCCCGTGGAGAAGGACCAGTGGTGGGACAAAGCACAGCCCCACGACATCACTACGGCATACGCCGTCGCTGAAGGCTGGAAAGACCACGACCCCACCGCACTGGCCGCCTCGGAAAAGATCCGTCAGGAAGTGCTCACCCGCTACGGAATCGACACCCACGACGTCGGCACAGACAGCGCCTATCTGGAGTCAGGGATTCAGACCGCCGCCACGGAGAAGGCCCGGCAGGACGAACTGTCCCGCAGCCAGGAAGAGACACGCAAGGCCGCCGCCGAACACGAGAAGGCCATGCAGCTGCTCGCCGCGGCCCGCGTCGAAGAACTTCGCGCACAGGCCGTCGAGCTGGCCCCGGAAATGGAGCGCCACCAGGTGCCCGCGGAGTACCTGGCAAACCGTGAGCTGGCCCAGGCATTGCAGACCGCGCACTCAGCAAAGACCCCCGCAGCGGTGGCGGCCGCCGATGCCACCGTGCAGGAACGCCTGTTCCTCATCGGCAAGGACGGCATCAACGGCCCCGACATCGACCAGCTGCGCAAAGAGACCACCGCGAACATCAACGGCGCCGGCGACTCCCACTTCAAGGATCCCGCGTTCATGCAAGCCGCCAAGGACATGCACGAAGCCAATCTCCTGGCCGAGGGCGGGTTCAAAGGCTCCGAACGGACGCCAGTGGCACAACGGTACGAACGCGCGGAGAAGGAACTCTTTGCCCGGATGGAAGGCCTCGGCCGCGAGATCGAAAACCGCGTCACCGGTAGCGACAGCAGCGGGCTCAAAGACCGAGGCCTCGATGCAGAGAGCACGCCGGATGCCGACTACGGCTCGGCCGAACACCACGAGAAATTCGTTGAGTCCCTGGCCAACACCGGCGCCAACGAAACCCAGATACGTGGGCGCCTCGCGGCAGCCCGCAGCGAAGGCACCCACCCCAGCGCTGCCGTGACCACGGGCAAGGGCGCCGCCAAAGCCAGGAAAGCACGCACAGGGGCAGCAGTGGGCTCCGAGAGGGGAAAGAACGGGCTATCCAGGTAACTGGCTCTTCAAGGTTCCCGGGGAATGGTCTGCTGAGATGATTGCTCATGCGGCTATCCGGGCTGCACTTCTCAAGAGGATACGCGATTTGTAGTTGTCGGGGTTTCGGTAGCCGCGGCCGGTTCGTTTGATGTGTTTTATGGCCGTGTTATTGGCCTCCACCTTGGCCGTGGTGGCTCCGGTGACGATGAGGACTTCGATCTCGGCCCACCAGCGGCACACGGTCCTGTAGAGCCTGTTTGTTTCCGGCATCGCGGCCCGTTCCACGAGGTCCGTCAGGGCAGACTTCGCCGCGGCGGCGTCGTCGAGGGAGCCAGTGTTCAGCAGGGTGCGGAGTTGTTCCTTGACTTGCCAGGCGGCCTGGAGGCTGCCGGTCGGATCATCGGCGGCGAACACGCCGGCCAGCCGGTGGTGGCCACGTTTTGAGAGGTTCTCCTCGGCCTTCAGCAGCAGCATCCGGTTAGCCCAGGCCGGGTCCGTGGCCCTGCCCCGCCGGCCCCGCACCTGCTGGGACAGGCCCTGACGGACCGAGGTGAGCATGTCGTTGGCAAGCATCGTGACATGGAAGAGATCCACCGAGACGGCGCTGCGCGGCAGCCACATCCGCAGCGCCTTCCTGAACGCCGCGGACGGGTCGATCGCGACGACCTGCACCCCGAGCCGCCACTGCAGCGGGCGCGCGAAGAGCCATTCCCCAACGCCCTTGTGGTCCCGTCCGTCCACGATACCCAGCACCTGGCCGGTATCCAGATCCACGATCGCGGTCATCCACGGCTCGTACCGGGTCCAGGCCATTGTGCCGGGGTCCTGGAAGAACCGCACGGACCGGTAGCGGTGCTCATCGATGCCCAGCATCCGCGGCGCCAGGAGGTCCACGTCCGGCAGGCGCAGGGCGGCGTCGCCGATGGCCTGCTGGACCAGCCACCACGAGATTCCGAACGCCATGGCGGTCTCGGACACGGCCCGGCCCGAGGTGATGACCGCGTCCAGCACCGTCTCCCGCAGCCGCCGCGTCGACCGTGCCCGGCGCGGGACCTGCGGCGTGGCCTCACAGAACGATTTCCGCTCGCACTCGAACTCGTCACAGAACCAGCGGCGCTTGTCCCAGAGGAGCACCACCGCGCCGGCGACCGGGATGTCCCGCAGCCGCTGGCACCGGCGTTCCTTCACCCGGGACGCGATCACCCCGCAGCTCGGGCATCCCGGCGGGAAGGTCGACTCGACCGTGACATGGCGGGCCCCATCCGGGAGCTGCACGGTGGCGGTGACACGGTAATCGGGCAGGTTGAAGATCATGCTGGCAGCATCATGGCCAGCCACAGTAGGCTCTAACAAGGCTCGTGGTTCCTGTTCAGGTTGAATGCGTAGTAACACTCATCCCAGCAGGACCACGAGTCCTCTGCTAGCTACAACACGAACCTATTTCCCCGGGAACCTTGAAGAGCCAGGTAACTTGTGATTATTGAAAGGGCGGGACTGCGGGAAGGCAGCGCCCTCCCTTTCCGCGATCCACGGTACCGATCACTCCCACGAACTTGAGCGCACCGTTCACCATGCCAATGACAGGACCGTCGCTGTCGCCGTGGTTTGCAGCCTTGTTCGGTGACCCAGTGCAAAGAATCCCGGGGGCTTGGTGGCGTTAGGACAAATACGTAGGGGATAAGGACTCGTCAGGCTCGATGCTCCACACCCGAGAGAACGTCCAAGTCGAGGCTTTCAGTCTGGCTGAAACGTTGATAACTCATCTCAACATCAGAGAGCACCTCCACCTCGAAGGAAATGACTTCACGGTTGAGTGAGGGTCGGAGCAACGTGCCCTGTATCAGCTGTCCGAACTTAGCCCATAGGTTTGCCAACGTGGTCGCGTCACCGCCAGAATTCTGCAGGATGAGCGTCGACACGCGATCCAGATCCAGCCGGTCCCCAGTTTCGCCTTGCTTCAGGCCTCGGATGCGTTTCAGGTCCCATTCCCAGCTGGGATCGGTATCTTCGATTGGGATTAGCTGAGCCTCAGGAACGATTACATAGAGAGTTAAACGACGGCCTGGCTTGGCCCATTGGTCGGCGGAGACGCGAAGATCCGTCACCAAGTCGATGACCTTCCCAAAGGCGCTTTCTGTCCCAGACTTAGTCTGGACACGGCCGCGCAGATCCTTGAATACGGGATACACCTCGTCAGGAAAGGGGAACCTGCTAAAGGCACGCCCAACTCGAGCAGCAATTATTCTCGTACCGTATTCGCTCGCTTCAGCTCCGCAGCGGGCCAGCAGCTTACGCCCAGCCAGCAAAGCCTTGGGGATCGAAGTGGCCCTCTCCATGTCAGCCACATACGCAACGCTGCCGTCTTTTACCGATTCTAGGTACAGCAGAAGCGGCTTTCGTCCCTTTCTAGCATCTGAAAGATCCTGCTTACTTGGATCAATTACGGGGGCAACTAAGCATCGGGTTTTGCTCGGCTGGACGATGTCGCAAGTTTGGCTGAGGATGGCCACACCCGCTGGCGTTTCGACGATTACCGGGGAACCATCGTCTACGCCAGAAAGGATCAAGCAGGTCACGTCTGCAACGTCGCCTTGGCGCAGATTTAGGCAATCATTCGCAACAAATTCTTCAGTCACAGAGAGATGCGATCCCGAACCGACGCTGCGCCAACCTGCAGCTGGGTGTCCGGCTTCAGCTGTTGGAGCAACTTATGAAACAGGCTTTGCCCCTTTGATGAGTCGAGCAGTGCAGCCCGCCGTTGTTCAGGCGTTTCTCCGTCAACCGCGTTTACTAGCGCAAGGATCTCGGATACGCGTTCTGCATGTTGACGAGCCATTGTGGCACCACTCAGCCAATTGTGTACGGACCGCCTGGAGACCCCTAGGAGCCGGCCCACTTGGTCCGTTGTCAATCCGGAAAGCAGACGCAGATCTGCTATGAGCTCAGATGGAGTGCGGGCCACTTGCGACTCCTGCGCGACCGAGACAGTTGTCGGAGAACTAGAGGTCGTTGGCCAGTCAGTGGCGTGCGATTGGCCGCCCATGGAAGTAACAGTCCATGAATAGGTCGGTGCCGGAGCATAGGAAGCGCATGACACTACAAGGGCCAGGCCAAAGGCAAGCGAGTAAGGAAGCTTACTGAGGGGTTCGCCTACGCTCAACGACGTGCTAGTGGAAGTAATCATTCGTTTCCTCCAAATTCACGCAAAAATCCGTCAGTGATTACAAGTTTGAAGTAATCGTATGCAGCATCAGATAGCTTGCCTGCCCTAGTCACGATCGACTGAACGTCGAAAGGCTCAAATTGCTCGGAGGACGCATCAAGATCGAGAACCCAAGAAGAGCCGGGCACTGGAGGTATTGCCGGATCTGCAGTCTCGTTGGGTGGCAAGACGCCGGACCGCACTTGGAGGTTGACGTCGCCAATCGCATATCGCACTTGGTTGGCGCTGCTAACGACGTTGACATCCGGTGATGCTGGAGTCAGCGAAAGATAGCCGAGAACCTCCGGGCGTACGTACTCCGAAAGCCTGGAGATTAGGGCGGTGTCGTCGAGCCTGTTGACATAGCGCACACCCACGCGCTCTATCAATGGTGCTCGGACGTGTGTGTGCACACTTTCGAGGACCTTCACCAAGCGTTCACTGAATTCATCGAACGCTACGTAGCTAGTCGAGTACAGGCTTACGAAACGACGCCCAAGCATGACATGCCACGTTCGATCAACAGAGGCCCAGCGATAAAGAGTGTCGCCAACGCTTTGATGGACGCCATCCGGGGTTACCTGGTATCCGACCTCCTGTATTTCCTCGTAAATTGGGTAGTCCGGCAAGGCAGAGCCAAAATTTAATGCAGTCGCCTTGAGATTCGTCTGCAAATGCGCCAGCTCTGGCCACCGAACTTGACTGAGGACTAGAGCCAAGGGGTTCGATTGCAGTCGAATGCTCTTGGAAGTGTCACCAGTAAATGGGCGGAAACGTTCTCTATCTGCCATGCTTCACACTGTACTTCACACCTGCGACATAGTAGTAGAGCTTGAACCGAGAACGACCGATGTTCCGAGATGGGGTTCCTTGGAGTAGCCGCCGGGCCAGAATCTTCAACAGTCACACCATCAGGACAACCAGTCATAGATGGTGCGGAGATTGCCGCACAGGTCATCCCACCGTCCCGGGAACCGTCCGTCGGTGGCCCATTCCCAGCCGCTCCACGCCCACGATTCCGGGCGGAAGCCGACACGCCAGACCCTACAGGCGGCCTCGCCGCGTCAGTCGTGCAGAAACCATCAGCCTGCGTCCGCGAACACACGTGCGGCGGCCAGCACCTGCGGGCCGGCGTCATCCAGCTGACCGACCCGAATCAGGCGAGCCGGCGGGACATCGTCCAGCTGCGGGTTCATGCCCTGGAACCAGGCCTGCACTACAGCCCGGGAATCACGCTCCGCGAGCAGGGCGGCCACGTGATAAGCCGTGCGGAGCCGGTGCATCACGTCGGCGGAGGGTTTCCGTTCCCCGTCGGCCCATTGCCGGACGGCTCGGGTTTCCTTCACGGAACCGATGTACGCGACCAGCTTCGCTCCCAGGAGGTCCCTCAGGTCCCGGACCAGCACGTCGTCGGCCAGCCGGATGGAATCGTGATGCGCCTTCAGCCCGCCGCGGGCGCCCGTCACTGCAGTCATAGTTCATGGTCCCACGAAAACGCCCGGGTAATCAATGGTCTAAACACAACCCAGATCACACCCGGAATCACAGATATCCGTGATTACGTCAACCTAGCGCCCCGAAGGGGCCACTTGGGGGTCGCTCTGGGCGTTTCACTATTACCGTCTCGCTTCAAGTTTCTCAGCGACATGGGCGTTGTCCATCAATGTCGTCGTGGTCGGAGGAAGTCAGAACTTCAATAACTACGAGTTGGCTGGTTGTGTCAGGGACGCCTGGGAATTGAACCTGGGGCGCATCAACGGCTGTCATCGTCAGCCGGCCAGCCCAATGAATGCGAAGGAGCGCGACGGCGGAAATGAGGAACCAAGCAATATTCGTGGCCACGGAGGGCCATGCTTGGTGGAAGGCGCCATTGACAATGAAGGCAAAGGCGCCGAGGAGGTTTGCCGTCTGGAAGCCCCTGCCGGCCTTCAACCAACCCATGGAGACGGTCAGATACGCGCTGAGTATTGCAGCCGCGCCTGCCCACCCGGCGATTTCCCACAGCAGTTCCATGGTGTCCTTTAGAGGTGGTGCCCGGCTGCTCGCGGCTGGGCGGGGTGTTGATGGTGGGCTTTAGGAGTTTGTTTCGGGTGAAGGACATTACCGAATGGATCAGGCATCGCCCTGCCGCCACGGTTCGTCCTCGGAGACATCCAAGCCCGCGCCGCCGACAGCGGGGAAAGGGGCACCGCGGAAGCGGCCGAACGGGGTGCGTGCCCCGCCGAGAATGACGGGGTTCTGCTATCTGAGTTCATGGGGTTGCCTTTCGAGGCGTGAACGGGAGAAACAGCAAAGATGTTTGCGCGGGGCGCATTAGTTGATGGCGGATATGCCGGTGATGGAGCGGCCCATGGTCAGGGCCTGTACGGTTTCGGTGCCCTTGTAGGTGTGCAGGGCATCGATGTCTGTGTGGCGGGCGACACGGTTAGCGAGCAGGATGCTGGTGCCCCCGAGTAGATCCCTCGCGTTGGACGCAATGGAGCGAGCGGCCCGCGTGCAGGTGAACTTCGCCAGCGAAGCCTGCACTCAGCCCGATTACCACGCAGCCAGCCCCAGGGCTCCGCCAGCCGCCAGGAACTGTTCCTCGTGGGCGGGGTCAATCAGCAGTGTCCGGCCCGCCCTGCTCGCCACAATTCTGGTGCCCATATATGCCACGTCTACCAGGATCTGGTCCCAGTGCCGGTACTGCACATCATGTCCTTCATCGGGATACACCCGTTCCACCAGCGTGCGTTCGGGATCCCGGGCGCTGGTGCTTCCTAAGTCGAGTGCTGCCTTCCAGCGGTCCAGCTGAGTGAGCGGGACGAGTTCATCGGTGTTCCCCCAATACAGGAACACCGGAGCCCGGACGGCTGAGAGGTCCGGGAGCGGGGTGGTGGCGTAGAGCTGAAAGGCCTGCTGTAGCCCTTCCGGCGCCCGGTCCCTTCCCTTGGCGAACAGGCCACGGGTGGCTTCCTCGATGACGGAATCGTCGAAGCCCGGAATCGCATGCACGGAGCTTTCGGCAGGGAACCGCCACCAGGCAACGGGGTCCGCGGCCACCGTTGCGGCGTCGAAGTGGGGTCCCGCGCCCTCGATGGGTTCCGCGAAGGCGCAGGCAAGGTGCAGTGAGCGGATCCTGTCCGGTCGGGCAGCGATCAGGCGGGCCGCGTAGGGGCCGCCGCCTGAGATGGCAATCACTGACACTGTGCTGATGTCCAGGTTGTCCAGCACGGACCAGACATCTTCGGCATACTCTGCAAAGCCCACGGCTGGGTCGAACTCGCTTTGTCCCAGGCCGTTGCGTTCCACTGAGACCACGCGGATTCCCAGTTCCTGTCGGAAGGACCGAGTGAACTCGAGCAGCCGGAAGGCTCGGACGGTGGTACCGGCGCCGCCCAGGAAGAGCAGCGGCACGGCGCCGGGATCGCCGTCGTCAATGTAATTCACGGTGCGGCCCGAGGCCGCGGCTACGGTGCGCACCGCCGGGCCCAGCGGGTCGAAGCCGGAGTTTCGGACCTGAATCCCATTGAGGGCGGTCAGCGTATCCATCGGGTCCTTCAGTTGTAGTCGTAGAAGCCGCGGCCGCTTTTGCGGCCCAGCATTCCGGCGTCCACCATGCGCAGCAGCAGGGGCGGCGGCGCGTAGTGGGGTTCCTTGAGTTCCTCGTAGAGCGAGTTGGCCACGTGCAGGGTGGTGTCCAGTCCCACGAGGTCTGTGAGTTTAAGTGGACCCATTGGGTGTGCGCAGCCAGCCACCATGCCGGTGTCGATGTCCGCGGCGGTGGCGTGGCCGGCTTCCACCATGCGGATTGCCGAAAGCATATAGGGGATCAGCAGGGCGTTGACCACGAAACCGGCGCGGTCCTTGGCGACAATGACCTTCTTGCCAAGGCCCTCAGCGAAGGCTTTGGCCCGCGCCATTGTGCCGTCACTTGTCTGCAGCCCGATGACCAGTTCCACGAGAGGCAGCACGGGCACGGGGTTGAAGAAGTGCACCCCGAGGACCTGTTCCGGGCGCCGGGTGGCCGCCGCGATCCTGCCGATCGGCATGGAGGAGGTGTTAGAGGCCAGGATCGCCTCCGGATCCTGAAGGACGGCGTCGATCCGCCGGAAGGCATCGAGCTTGAGCTCGATGATCTCCGGGACTGCCTCGATCACCAGCTGGCGGTCCGCGAACGACCCGATGTCTGTGCCGAAGCTGATCCTAGCCAGGATGTCATCGCGAACGGCACCGTCCAGCCGTCCCGCCGCCACAGCCTTATCTAGCGACGTGATGACACGTTTGCGGCCGGATGCGACGGCGTCATCGTTCGCCTCCACCACCACCACCGCAGCGCCGGAGCGGGCGCAAACCTCGGCGATTCCCGAGCCCATGAGCCCGCAGCCGAGGACGCCAATCCGTTCCACGCCGCCGGCGTTCATTGTCCGCCCTCGGCCGGACGGTTCAGCGCGGCGTAGGCAAGCTGTTCGATCAGAAGCGAGGCGGAGGCTGAGGACTCGGCGGCGACATCGATCGCGGCCTTGGTCCAAGCCACCGCCATGGCGGGCTGCCCGGCCAGGACGGCTGCCCGCTCCAATGCGATGGGGAGGGCCTCACCGGCTGGCACCACTTCGCGGACCAGACCGAGGCGGTGGGCCTCGGATGCGCTAAAGCGTTCACCGAAGAGGATGATCTCCTTGGCGATGGCTGGCCCGACTGCCCGGACCAGCCGCGTCAGCCCGCCGGAGCTCGGGAGAATCCCGAGCCCCACCTCCGGCAGGCCAAAGCTCGCCGTTTCTTCGGCGATTCGGATATCGCAGGCCAGCGCCAGCTCAAAGCCGGCTCCAAGGCAATATCCGGACACCGCGGCCACCGTGGGCTGCGGCAGCCTGGCTACTGTCTCGTAGAGCGAGCCGCTGCCCCTGTAGTAGGCGGCGATCCGCTCCGGCGTCATGTCTGGCAGTTCGGAAGTGTCAGCCCCTGCGGAGAAGGCGCTTGCCGATCCGGTGAAGATGATGGCCGCTGCCCCGGCCACGGCGGACGAGCGCAGGGCATCAATCAATTCCTGCTCGAGAGCGGTCGATAGGGCGTTGAGTTTGTCGGGACGGTTCAGCTGCAGCACTGCGACGTTCCCGTGGTGCCGCAGCTTCACGAGGGGCGCGTCGCCGACCGCAGGGGTTGCCGGACCTTTGGCGGTCGCCATCTCCGCGGCCCTGGACGTCACTGGGGTACCGCCCCGGCGTAGGCCAGCAGCCCCCCGGCTCCGCGCTTCTTGATTTCGTTGCCGATAATGATGGTCTGGATTTCGGAGGTGCCTTCCCAGATGCGGTCCACGCGCAGTTCACGCCACAGTCGCTCCACCGGGTTTTCGCGCATGTAGCCCCGCCCACCGAAGATCTGCAGGGCGTTGTCCACGCAGCGGTTGGAGGCCTCGGAGGCGCCGAGCTTGATGACGGCGGCCTTGGCATTGAGCAGTTTGCGGTCCATGCCCTGGTCCGCTTCCCAGGCAACCTGGTAGGTGAGGGCGCGATTGGTCATGATGTCCACTGTGTTCTTGGCCAGCATGTTTTGGATCAGCTGGAACTCGATGATGGGCTGGCCGAATTGAACGCGTTCCTTGGCGAACTCCGCGGCCAGCAGTGTGGCCCGCTCAGCTGCCCCGATGGTGCGGGCCGCGATCATGAGGCGTTCCTCGACGAACCAGTCACGGGTGAGTTCGTAGCCCTGGCCGATTTCGCCCAGGATCTTGTCCGCGCCGACGCGTACGTCCTCGAAGAGGAATTCGGGGTGCTCATAAACAAAGGTATGGGTGTAGCGCGGGGTTCGCGTGACCGAGACGCCCGGCAGATCCTTGTCCACCAGGAACATGGTGGGGGCCCCGTCCACGCTGGCCAGCACCAGGATGAAGTCGGCTGCGTCGCCCACCGTGACGAAGAGCTTTTCGCCGTTGATCAGGTAGGAGTCGCCATCTTTGACGGCGGTGGTTTGGATATTCTGCGGGTCCGACCCGGCGTCGGGTTCGGTGATGGCGACGGCGTCGCGGCGCTGGCCGAGGATTTCGGGGATGAGGTATTCCTCCCGCTGCGCCTGGGTGCAGGCTTTGAGGGCGTTGGCCGGGCGCCACAGGGTGTCCCACAGGGCGCCGGTCAGCTTGCCGACCTCTTCTGAGACGATGGCGTGCTCAAGGACGTTCAGGCCGGCGCCGCCCCATTCGGCTGGCATGTTGATGGCGGCCAGGCCATGGTTGATGACCAGCTGCCTGACCTTGGCGTGCTGGTCCTCGGTGAGGCCGTTGTTCATTTCGCAGTCAAGCTCATACTGCATCATTTCGTTGGTCCAGGCGGCAGCGCGCTGCTTGAGTTCGATCTGCTGGGGTGTCATCCGGAAGTCCATGGGTGTTCTCCTTCTTAGGTGGGGTTGTGGTTGTTCAGTTCCGGCTCAGCCGAGCACGATACGGGCATCGAGGGCGATAGCTCCGGAGGGCGTCGCTGCCACCGGGTTGCATTCGATCTCGGTGATCTCGGGGTGGGCCGCAGCCAGGGTCGAAAGACGGGCAACAACGTCGGCGGCCGCGTCCAAGTCCACCGGCGCCCGGCCGCGGGCTCCGGTGAGCAGAGCTGCTCCGCGGAGGGATAGCAGCATGTCTTTGGCCTGTTGTGGGGTCACCGGTCCCAGCGCGCAGCGGACGTCGTGGAGGATTTCGGCGAACACCCCGCCCAGTCCCACCAATACGAGGGGGCCAAAACGAGGGTCGCGGCGCACGCCGACCAAGAGCTCCACGGCGCCCGTGAGATCCGCCATTTCCTCAATGGAGCACGACGGCGGTGCCAGCCGGCGGGTGACGTCCCGCCACGCGGCAAGCAGCGCAGACTGGTCTGGGATGTTGAGGATGACTCCGCCGCGGTCGGACTTGTGTTCGTCACCGAGGGCTTTGAGTACCAGCGGGTATTTCAGGCCTGCGGCGACGCGAAGGAGCTCGTCTTCCCCTGAGACTTCGGCCGCCGCAACAAACGGGATGCCGGCGTCGGAGAGAAGTTCGCGGGAGGGGTAGTAGCCGGCGTCCTCCACCGGCGCCGCGGCTTCCGGAAGCCGCGGGATGCCGGTGGCTGGTTCGGCGTGCCGGCGGGCCAATCTGCCGAGCGCCCACGCGGCTTCCTCGATTCCGCGATAGACGGGTATGCCGCCCTCACGCAGGGCACCCGCCGCGGGGGACTGCCAGTTCATGGTTTGCACCAACACGGTTCCGCCATGGGCTGCCGTTTCGGTGGCCATCTGCTGGGCGGCCTCGATTTCGCGTTGGGCCAATTCCGGTCCGTAGCTTCCGTAGCCGCCGAAGTAGCCGCTCATCAGGGTAGCGTCGACATCGTTGCTGGTGGTCAGGTGCGCCAGCACGCGCTTGAAGCACATGATGTCTTGTTCGCCGCCGCCGGCCACGTCCACGGGGTTGCTGACAGCAGCGGTGGGCGGCAGTTCGGCGGCTACGGCAGCCTGCAGGGCGGCGCCAAATTCGACGACGTCGAGACCTTGACTGGCTGCGCTGTCGCTCGCCACGGATGCCTGGCCGCCGCCGTCAGCGAATACAGCTGTGCGCCGCCCCTGCGGCACCCGGCTGCGGACGAGGGCCTGCAGCAGGTGGGCCATCTGGGCGGGTGAGGTGACCTGCTCGATTCCGGCGGCACGGCACGCGGCATCCACCACGATCCCGGAGGAAACCATGGCGCCCGTGTGCGATTTGGCGTTCCTGACAGAGGCGTCGGTGGCTCCGACCGTCAGCAGGACCACGGGCTTTCCGGCCTCCGCCGCGCGCTGGGCGGCGCGGGCGAAACGGCGGCCGTCCAGGAAGTCCTCGCAGTACACGGCGATCGCGGCCGTGCCTTCGTGGTCCACATAGGCGTCGATCAGGTCGGCGGCGTCAAGATCCGCCTGGTTGCCCAGGGAGGCGAAGCGGGAGACGCCAAGTCCGTGGTCCACTAGGAGTCCGGCGAGTTCGAGCGCAAGGTTTCCGCTCTGGGAGATCACCCCGACGGTGCCCACCGGGAATTCGTTGGAGGCGAGTTTGAGAGAGCTGGTGTGGTCCAGCACACCCAGGCAGTTGGGACCCAGCATCCGGGCACCTGCGGCGCGGATCTTGGCCGTGATCCGCTCCTGCATCGCGAGCCCTTCCCCGCCGGCTTCCCCGAGCCCGGCGCTGATACCCACAATGGCCCTAGCGCCGCCAGCCAGCGCGTCGTCAACAGCTTCCTCGAAGCCTGCGGCCGGGACGGCGATGACGGCAAGGTCGATCTGGCTGCCGATGGCGACGATGCTGGGTACCGTGGGCCGGCCCAGAACGGTGGGCCGGGTGCGGTTCACGAGGTGGACCGGCACGCCGCCGGTGAGGGCCTGCACGGCGATCCAGTTGCCGTACTTACGGGTGTCGTCGCTGGCGCCGATGATGGCGACAGCGTTGGGCGAGAAAAGGGCGCTCAAGCTGACGGAGGTTTCTTCTTCGGCTTCGTCGGGCCGGGCGCTCGGATCCAGGGTGACAGTCATTTAGTACTCCTTTGCGGGGACGGGCCGGCCGGATCCCCAGGCGTCGGCACCGCCGTCGATGGCGATGGTGGTTCCGGTGATATAGCGTGCTGCGTCGGTGGCCAGGAAAGTGATGACCTCCGATACGTCTTCGGGTTGGCCGAGTCGGCCCAAGGGGACGCCCTGTTCCCACTCGGCGCGGGCCTGGGCTGGGTACTGTTCCAGACCCTCGCTGATGATGCTGCCGGGCGCCACCGCTACCGAACGGATGCCATAACGGCTCCATTCAAGGGCCAGTCCGGACGCGAGGTTCTCAACGGCCGCCCGGGCTGCGGTGGCATGCACCATGCCCGGTATGCCACGGCGCGGCGAAAAGGCCATGAAAACTACCAGGCCGGAGCGGTTGGGGATCATGCTGCGCGTGGCCACCTCGCGGGTAAGGTTCCAGACGCTTTCCACGGAGAGGCGGTGCACGGCGCGCCAACCGCTAAGCGAAATGTCCTCGGCCGGGGCCTGAAACTGGCCGCCTGCGTTGTTGACCAGAATGTCGATCCGGCCGAACGTCGACAGGGCCTCGTCGACGAGCTGCGCAGCGTGTTCGGGTTCCCGGATGTCCCCTGCCACGACGTGGGCTTCGCTGCCCGCGGCGCGGACGAGCTCGGCCGTTTCTTTGAGGAGTGTCTCGCGGCGCCCGGCGACCACCACATGGGCACCGCAGCGGGCCATGGACAGGGCCGTGGCGCGGCCGATGCCCGTGCCTCCGCCTGTGATCAGTACAACCTTGCCAGCGAGGGCTTTAGGGTGAAGGCTCACGGCGGGGCGGGTGTTCACAGAGACCTTACGGGCAGCAGTGGGGAACCGGCCGCGGTTTCCGGCAGCGTTGCACGCAGCTGGAAGTTCGGCGTGGCTTGGATCAATGACTGTGTATATCTGTGTTGTGGGTTTGCGAACACGCTTTCCACCTCTCCGAATTCGACGATCCGGCCGCGTTCCAGGACAGCCACCTGCTGTGCAATGTTCCGCACCAGGGCGATGTTGTGGGTGATGAAGAGTAGCGTCAGGCCCATCTCTGCCTGCAGGTTCCGGAGCAGGTCCACCAGAGAGGACTGCACCGAGACATCCAGGGCCGAGGTGATCTCATCGCAGATGAGAACCTCGGGTTCGGTTGCCAGTGCCCGGGCGATCGCCACGCGCTGACGTTCTCCGCCGCTGAGCTGGTCCGGGTATCGCAAGGCATGGTCGGGCCGCAGCGAAGCCCTTTCCAGGGCGTTTGCCACGATTTCCCTACCGTTGCGGACCTTCCCGCGCACCGCGGTGACGGGTTGCAGGATCAATTCCTCCACGGTCCGGCGCGGATTAAGGGACTCGTAGGGGTTCTGGAAGATGTATTGGACCCGCCGGCGCTGTTCTTTGCTGCGTTTGAAGCTGCTCGCGGCGAGGGGTTCTCCGTCGAGCGTCAATGACCCGGTGAATTCGTGGTGCAGTCCGGCGATGCAGCGGCTCAGGGTGGTCTTGCCGGAGCCGGACTCGCCCAGCAGTGCCACGCAATCGCCAGCGAAGACCTCAAGGTTGATGTCCTGCAGGACCGTGTTGCTGCCATAGCCGGCCTTGAGTCCGTCGATCCGGACAACGGCCATCTCATCCGCGGGCCGTGCCGGACTGTTCGTCCGGACAAGAGCGCGGACAGCGGGAAGAGGCATGTCGGCTTTGAAACAGCGCACCGAATGGCGGGGCCCGACGTCGGTGCTTGCCGGGGCTGCGGAAGTGCAGGCATCATCGGCAAGCGGACAGCGCGGGGCAAAGGCGCATCCTGCCGGTCTGGCCATGGGTGAGGGCGCGTGGCCGGGAATGCCGATCATGGGCCGCTGGGCGTCCAGGTCCGGGACGGCCAGCAAAAGGCGGCCGGTGTAGGGATGGCTTGGATTGGCCAGAACCTGGGCGGTACTGCCGATTTCGACGATCCGGCCGGAGTACATTACAGCGATGCGGTCCGCCAACTCGGCCACAACAGCCATGTCGTGGCTGATGTAGACGGCGGCACAGTCGTAGATCGTGCACATATCCCGAACGGTCTTCAGCACGTGCTCCTGAGTACTGACGTCCAGACCCGTGGTCGGCTCGTCCATGACGATCAGGGCCGGTCGGGCGGTAAAGGCCATGGCGATGGCCACGCGTTGCTGCTGCCCGCCTGAGAGCTGGTGCGGGTAGCGGGCCAGGAAGGCGTCGCTGTCATCCAACGCCACCTCGCGCAGGACCTGGCGGACCCGCTCCAGCACCGCCGCGGGTTCGCCGGCAAGGCACTCCTTGAGCTGGGTGCCGATGCGCAAGGCAGGGTTTAGGGCCGACGCCGGGGACTGGGGGATGTAGGCCACGGTCTGGCCGCGCAGCCGACGCACCTCGCGCCAGTGCAGCCCGGCAAGTTCCTGCCCTGCGACGCTGACGCTGCCGCCCCCCAGCACGGTGCCTTCCTTGCAGTAGTTCAGCAGGGCCAGGCCCAGGGTGGTTTTGCCGGAGCCGGACTCTCCCACGACCCCCAGGATTTCTCCGGGGCGCACCTCCAGAGAGAGTTCCTCAACAATGGCAGCCATCGACGGAACGCCGACGATCTTCAGGTTGTCCACTACCAGGGTGGGCGCCGTGGTGCTCATACCGTGACTCCTTCGTCGCTGCCGATGGCGGCCTTGGCCAGTCCGTCCGTGACCAGGTTGGTGCCCACCGTCAGCACCGCGATGGCGATGACCGGCAGAGTCACCGACCACGGCGAGACCGTTAGGGCAATCCGGTTTTCATTTATCATCAGGCCCCAGTCCGGGGTGGGTGGCTGCATACCCAGGCCCAGGAAGCTCAGGCCGGCCACGAGGCCGATCGAGTAGGTCAGGCGAAGGCCAAACTCCACAGCAAGGGTGGAGCTGATATTGGGGACAATCTCGCCCACGACGATGCGCCAACGCGGGATCCCCACGGATTCAGCAGCTTTGATGAAGTCCCGTTCGACGACGGACATCGCGGCGCCGCGTACCACCCGCGCCACCCGGGGCAGATGCCCCAGGGCCACCATTAGCACCAGCAGCCAAAGTTGCGGTCCAATAATGGACAGGAAAAGCAGCGCAAGCACAATTTGCGGGAAGGCGAGTGCGACGTCGCCGGTGCGCATCAGGGCCTCGTCCAACCAGCCGCGATGGTACGCGGCGGCCACGCCTATCAGGGCGCCCAGGGAAACGCCCAAGGCCGTGCCCAGCAGGGCAAGGATCATCAGGGTTTGCCCGCCGGCCAAAAAGCGCGAGAGCACGTCCCTGCCGAGGTTGTCTGTGCCGAAGGGGCCGCCGATACCGGCGGGTGAGAACGGCGCCGCGACAAAGTCGGTGGGCGAATGGGGGGCCACCAGCGGGCCCAAGAATGCCAGGGCAAAGATCAGCCCGGTCATCATCATTCCGATCATGGTCCGCCGGGATTTGAGGGCCCGCCGGAGAAGACCCTGCTTGCGCTTGGTCCGAGTGGGCACGGCGGAGCGGTAAATGGCCGTATTGGCCACGCCATTGCTCATAGCGCTGTCCTGACTTTCGGGTTGGCAGCGAGGGTGACGACGTCGGCCAAGAGGTTTACGACGACGTAGAAGAGGGCGATGATGATCGTGAGGGCCTGCACTACCGGCATGTCACGGTTTGTGACCGCATCGATCAACTGGAATCCGACGCCCGGGAAACGGAAGAGGAACTCCACGATCACCACGCCGCCAATCAGCCAGGCCAGCTGCAGGGCAATGACCTGCGCGACCGGGCCGATGGCGTTCGGGATGGCGTGGCGCAGGATGACGGTGCGCTCCGGCAGCCCCTTCAGTCGCGCCTGCTGGACGTACTGGCTGTTCAGTACCTCCAACATCGTGGCCCGCATAATCCGGATGATGTACGGGCAGACGGCCAACACCAACGTCAGGACCGGCAGCACCAGTGCGGCCGGATTGTTCCAGACCTGCTGGCCCGGGACCTGGACAAAGACGGCCGGGAACAGGTGGAACAGACCGGTAGAAAGCAGCAGCACCAGCAGCACGCCGACCACAAACTCAGGCAGCGAGGCCAGTACCAGAGTCACAATGCCTGTCACGTTGTCTACGGCGGTGTCCTTCTTCAGTGCGCTCCATGTTCCGATGCCGATTGCCAACGGGATGGCGATTACTGCGGAGAAGAGCATCAGGACGGATGAGTTCAGTAGCGTCGGGGCCACAGCCGAGCTGACCGGTACGCCGCCTGCGAGCGATGTGCCGAGGTTGAAGGAGAGCAGGTTGCCGAGCCAAGCAAAGTACTGCTCCGGCAGTGAGCCGCCCAGGTGGAGTTGTTCGCGCAGGGCGGCAAGCCGCTCCGGTGTGGCCTCCCGGCCCAGAATGGCCTGGGCCGCGTCGCCCGGAAGTGCCTGAGTAGCAAGGAAGACCACCAGTGACACGACCCAGAGGGTAAACAAACCGAAGAGAAAGCGCCGCAGGAACAACCGGCTCATCCCGCCGCGTTGGGTCCTAATCACTGAGCCAACCAGGCGTTGCGGAATCCGTAAGAGGTCAGCGGGATGCCGCTCTTGTCCGGGGTCAGTCCATTCACTGAGGCACTATGGGCGTCGACGCTGTTAGGGAAGCCCCAGATGATGTAGCCGCCGCGGTCGAATTCGATCTCCTGCGCTGCCTTGATCAAGTCGCATCGTGCGGCCTCATCGGTAGTGGCCTGTGCCTTGGCGACCAGATCTGACCAGGCCTTGTCGTCCCAGTGAGTCTCGTTGTACGGCGAGTTGGCGAAACCTGAGTTGGAGGTCTGGGGCAGATAATCCCGGGTGAACCAGAAGTCCTGGGAGAACGTCCGCTTAAGATACTGGTCACCATAGAACTCACCCGGATCAACCTTCTTGACGTTGACGGTGACGCCGGCTGCCTTGGCCTGCTCGGCGAACACCTGGGCCGACTCGACCAGTCCGGCAGCGGCTGAGGAGGTCACCAGATCAACGCTGAGGTTGCTCTTGCCGGCCTCGGCCAGCAGCGATTTAGCCTTGGCGATGTCCTGGTTTCGCTGCGGGACGTTGTTGGGGTAGCACGCGTCCAGCGGTGCGTACATGTCATTCCCCACTGTGCCGTGGCCCCCCAGCACCTGGTCCACCATCTGCTTGCGGTCCACGATCAGGCGGAATGCCTGACGCACTTTGGGGTCGTTGAAGGGTTCCTGGTCCACGCGCATGGTGAACGGAAGCCAAGAGCCGGTGGAAGATTCAAGCACCTTAATCGCCGGGTTGGCCTTGACTACGTTAACCTGCCCCAGCGGCAGTTGGTCGATGGCATCCACCTGACCGCCCAGGAGTGCGTTCACCCGGGCGGTGTCATCCGGGAAATCTATGATCGTGACCTTATCCAGATAGGGCTGGCCCGCGCGCCAGTAGTTCGGGTTCTTCACGAACACGCTCTGTTGCCCGGGGGAGAAGCTTTCCAGTACGAACGGACCGGAACTGACGGGTTTCTTCGGATCGTAGCCGGTGGGCACAATGCCGGCGGCGTACTGGGCCGCAATGTCCGGGAAGGTCGCGAAAGGAGCGCTGAAAGTGAAAACGGCCGTCTGCGCATCGGGGGCGGTCATCTCATCCCGCTTCAAGGTGGCCAGGGAGGTGGCAGTGGCCATGGGCGACGCGGGATCCGTGATCCGTTTGAAGGTGAAGAGGACGTCCTCGGCAGTGATGGGCTTGCCATCGCTGAACTTCAGGCCGGCACGCAAATGCACCGTCCAGGTGGTGGCGTCCGCAGAGGGCGTGACCTTGTCAGCCAAGGCCATCTGCACCTTGTGGTCGTTGTCGTAGCTGACCAGTGTGTCGTACAGCTGGATCACCCGGGCCTGGTCCGGGTGAGTGACGGGCGAGTGGGCGTCCAGGCTGTCCTTGGCCGAGCCGCCGACGATGCCGACGCGGAGGTTTCCGCCGGCCTTCGGGGAGGACATCGCGGAGGAGTCGGACGGGGCCGCAGTAAGTCCCGATGAACAAGCGGCCAGACCCAGGAGCGACGTACCTACGGCTAAAGCTGTGATGAGACGGACCTTGCGGCGGTTGTGCGAAGTCATTGGCATGCCTCCTGCGGCGATGAAGGAAGTGGAGGACTGAACCGCGTCTAACTGACGCGTCGGTCATTGGCTCAGCATTGTGGTTTTCATCACTCGTGTCAAGCATGAGCCGCGCGGTGGTCATTTAGCCTTGCATCTGCGGGCTTTTGCGCTGGTCACAATGGCGACAAGTTGCTGTTCCGATTCATTCGACTATCGAAATTATTGACTGAAGCGTCAGTTTTTGGCCTAAGCTAAAGCTAAGCGAGAACGAGCCAGGCTCCACGTCCCCAAAGGAATCCGCCATGACAGACGCCGCAGAGACCCGCGGATCGCAGGAACGCAGGAATGCGATCCTTGAGGCCGCCTGGCAATTGGTTGCCGAACGCGGCTACCACCATGTGCGGGTCCAGGACATTGCACGGATCTGCGGGACAAGCACCGGTACCATTCACTACTACTTTCCCGGCAAGGACGATGTCCTCCGAGAGGCGCTGCGTTATTGCGTGGACCAGGCGTTCACGCGCCAGGGAGTGGTGCTGCGGCAGATCGATAATGCGCACAAACGGATGTTGGCTTTGATCGAGATGCAGCTTCCCGTAGGGGCGCAGGTCCGCAACGAATGGTCAATCTGGCTCCAGTTCTGGGCCGAAACCGCGCTCAACCCCTCCTTACGTCCGATCCATAACGACTTCTATTCACGGTGGATGGACGCCGTGGTCAGCATCGTGAAAAGGGGCCAGCGCCAGGCCATCTACCGCGACGTGGACCCGGTTCAATTCGCCCGGCTCTTGAGCTCCGCCACGGACGGTGCCGCGATCAAGATCCTCACTGGTGCCCCCGACATGACCATCGATGCCATGCGGACCATGCTGGTAACCATCGTGGAAAAGGAACTCAGTTTGGCATCGTCGCATGTCTGATGTCCTCCCCGCGCGTGAACTGGACACGCACCGGCTGCTCATCGAAGAGCGACTTGGCGGCAAAATGCCCGTAGATATAACCGTGGTTCCGGAGGGAGATCCCGCCGCACGCCGAGCCGCAGTCGTGATCCTGCTGTTCGAACACCGCGGGGTCTCGTCATTCCTGATGATCAAACGTGCCGCACGCGGCTCAAACCCGGGCCAATGGGCGCTGCCGGGCGGCATGGTCGAACCCGGCGAAACTCCGGAGGAGGCGGCCCTCCGCGAACTGTGCGAGGAAACCGGTGTGGGTGCCGGACCCGACGATGTGCTGGGGGTTCTGGACGACTTCCGTACCCTCCGTGGCATCGTGATCACCCCGGTGGTTGCCGCCGTCGCGGGTCGTGTGACCCTGCGGCGAAACCCATCCGAGGTCGCTTCCATCCATCCGATCGCTCTGTCGCGGCTGTGCGAACCGGGGGTTCCGCGGTGGCAGCAGAATGCTTCCGGGGAACCGGTTCTTCAGATGCCGCTGCGCCACGACATGGTGGTGCACGCTCCTACCGGTGCCATCCTGTGGCAATTCGCCGAGCGCGCCCTGCGGGGGAATCCGGTGGACGTATCCGGCTTGGTCCAGCCCGCGTTCACTGCGCGCTAGAGATATGAGGCGTGGCGTAGGACTGGCCCCCCGGGTTCAAAGAGGTACGTGGGTTGCCCGTCCAGGGTCTGTTCCGCAGTCTCGTGCGGGTGTGGACTGCTAGAGCCACATTCGACTGGAGCTTCATGTCATACGTGGTGGTGTCAAGTAGCTCTGGGACCACCCTCTTTGGCGTGAGGTGGTTTATCTAAGCTACCTGAGTCCGTAAGTCAGGGAACCAACCCTCCGGTGCCTTCTTCGGCTCCAGGCTCTCCGGATCCCGGTGCTTTTGCATGTCGCATTTGTAGAACGGGCCGCGTGGGTCCAGGAGCACGCTCATATGGTGGTCCGCGTGGTCCTTGAACCAGACACTGATTCCTGTGGCTCCGTCCAGCCTGAGGTGTTCCCACGCCCGCCACAGAGCTTCTACCCGGGTGACTGCTTCCGGATGGTAGTACCACTCGATGCACCATTTCGCGGCGCGTCCGTCGACGTCACGGACGTACGTTGGCAGCAGCTGCTCGTGCAGGAACTCTTCGGCTGAGCCGTAAACCAGTTCAGCTGGCTTCTGCTCTTCTGCCGGGGTGTCCGCAGGTGGCTCAGTGTCGCTTGAGCTGAATCGGCCGATGTCGTTAGTCATCTCAGAACCTCCTACCCGTGACCCAGGGATTAGCGACCGGAGCGGAGGGCACCAGGACGACCTCCGGTTCCTCCGGGCGGGGGCTGTATTTCTTGATGGAGGCTTCCACGGCGTCCTTGTGCGGGCCGGTGTACCAGGGCATGGTCCGGACCAGGGTGGCCGGGGCGCCGGAGGCGAGGACTACGGCGCGGCCGCGGTCGAGCTCCGCGAGGTTGGAGACGTCGAAGATGCGTTCCTTGCCCTCTTGGCGGGAGCGGCTGGAGCCGGACTTGCCGGAGGAGACGGAGACGTTGGTGTAGCTGTAGTCTCCGATCAGGTCTGAGAGTGCCCGGAGGAAGCCTTCTTCGGCGACGCCGCCGCCGTAGACCTTGACGTTCGCGGCCGACCAGATTTTCCGCATGTTCGCCTCTCCCCAGAGTTCGACGCCTTGGGACCAGGATTGCAGGATGCCCATGACGATCAGGCCCTTGGAGCCGTAGTGGCTGAACTGATCGGGCAGGGCTGCCCAGCGGACGACGTTGGCCAGCTCATCGAGGGCGAACAGTGCAGGTTTGGGCAGGCGGCCGCCGCTGCGCTCGGCCCGTTCCTCCATTGCCTCAGCGATGGCTACCGTCAACGCTGTGGTGAGGGGGGAAGCGGAGCCGGCCCCTTCTTTGGAGAGGATGTAGATCGTCTCCTGCGGGTAAACCGGCTCGCCAACCAGTCCCGCACACTCAACCTCGGCGAGGTCGACATGCGACGGCTACGCAACCAGGAAGCCAAAGCAACCACCGGCTACTGGGAATAAGCCCCCACCGGACCCGCGGCGACAACGAATACCGGCCGGGCTGGCCAAGCATCCGCCCCGGCCGGTACCAGGTCCCCGGAACAGCAGTACCAACAACATCGACCACCCGTACCAACTCGTCCTATCCGCCACTTATATGCCTTCTCTTCGTCCGTGACATAGGAGAGCGGGTTCCACCACCACTCTGGTTCCTCCTGGGCGATCTTCTGCGGATCAAACACCCATACCGGGGCGGCCGTCACAGGCGCTGACACCAAACGACTCAAAGACCAGGGCGAAAGGACCGGGACCGGCTCAACTGCAGAGTACGGCTCCGCCGGCCATCACCAGGCGTTCGCCGAATCCCTGGCAGGCACCGCCAGCGAGGAACGCGACCAGGGAAGACTCGCAGCAGCACAGAGTGAAGGAACCCACCCCGGCACCGCACTCGCCCCAGGCAAATCACCCGCCAAGGCACGGAAGTCGAACGCCGGAGCAGCGCTCGGGGCGCAGAAATCCAGGAGCGGGCCCAGCCGCTAAAGGCCGCAGATTTTAGAGCGGATTCCTTCGCAGGTACTGGCCAAGGCCGGGAATGGCGAAGGCGACTTTGCCGTGGCCGGTGGACTCGATGAGTCCGGCCGCCAACAGCCGGGTGCGGTACTTGGCGACGAGCGTCGGTCGCGATCCGGTCCGCTGGACGATGTCGCCGACGGTTGAGGGGCCCTCATCCACTGCCATGGCGTGCAAAAACTCCAAGTCCTTCCCGGACGCCGTAGCGAGAGCGGCTTCAGTCACCACACGTTCGTTGCGCCGTATGGCTGCTGCTATTGCCCGGTCGACCGTGGCGGATGAGAGGGAACCGTCATGGTTTTCGGCTTCCCTCCACAGGAAGTAGCCGACCAGCTGAATCAGGAAGGGGTACCCGCCCGTGGCGACGGCTGCCTGGTGTATCAACTCCGGGGCGATGGTGATCCCGGCGGCGCCGAATGTTTCCGTGAACGATCTTTCGACATCGCGTATCGCAGCGGCATGCAGGTCTGTCTTGTCAGCCCGGCGAAGGAATGTCGCGACGCCCTCGTTCAGGAGGTCCGACACCGCAGAGGGCAGGCCGGCGAAGATCAGTGCGATGGGCAGCCGGTCCTGAATGAAATGTTGGACGTTCGCGGCCAACTGGGATAGTTCTGCCCGGTCGGCGGCATGGATCTCATCCACAGTGATCAGGAGCCCAGTTTTCCGATCGTCCAGAAGCCTGAGGAGGTTCTCCCCAAGCTCCCGCCAATCGACTTGTCGTTCTGGTGAAAGTTGGGAAGTGACGCCAAACCCCGCAACGGTAACCCCCGTGACGCGTCGCCGGGGGTCGGGCCCGGCACCGAGCTCTTCGGCCAGCCGACGCATCTTCTCGCCGATCCGGCCCATAAAGGCTCCGGTGGCGGTCTCTGAGACTACCGCCCACCCGTGGTCCCTGGCCAGATCATGGGCTGCGCCCAGCATGACGGTCTTGCCGATCCCGCGCGCGCCGGTGAAGATGGACAGCAGGCCGGGGGCGCCGGAGCCCAGTTGAAGGCCGTACTCGAACTCGTCAAGCAGTCCCGCCCGGCCTATGACCTCGGGCGGGGTAGCTCCGGCAGTTGGGCGGAACGGATTTTCCACGGAAAACATGGAGCCAGCCTACAGGTGAATTTGGGTGAATTTGGTGAATTTGGCCCGAATAGTGAATTTGGTGAAGTGTGGTCCCTCATCCTGTGACGTTCGGATCTCGTGGAGACGCTGCAGGGATTGCCGGCCGCACGTGAGATCGTCCCCGGTCCAGCCCTGACGAACGCTCAGTGGCTGCCCGTCCCTGCGGGGAGGACAGCACGTAGGCCCGGTGTTTCCAGCCTTTCACGAGAGTCCCCGCGCAGGGCAAAGGACAGTCATGATTTGCCCGGACACGTCCGCGCCGCACCTGCACCACAGCGGCCATCAGACGTGACAAGGAACCGGATGCAGTCCGCCGCCTGAACGACTGAGATGGGAAGAGACTGAACGAGAAAGGCACAACATCGTGACCGGATCCGACGCCACTGCCGACTGGCCAGGACGGCTGCCACCTGAGGTCGAAGCCTTGATCCTGGAGACGGTGGAAATGATCCAGGAACTCGATGACACTGGCCTGCACGAGATGACCCCGCTTTTCTATCAACACGGATAAGAGCAATTAAGGGCTCACAGTCCTCGGACACGACCCCGCCTGACACCGTTGGAGTAGCCTCCGGGTTCGTCGCTGGTGACATAGATTCAGGGTTCATTGCCGTTCGTCCGGCTGCTGATGGCCGCCGGAACCGCGAACGATGATTTCGCCGCAGGGACTGCCCAACGATCGAAAAGTCATATCAAGGCGGTGTCCCGTCCCGGGGCAGGGGAATAGCGAAGCCATGGTGTAGGTTGCATTTCCGTCAGATAAGAACGCTAGAGAAGAGAAACACGGCAGTGGCAACCGATTACGACGAAGTACGTTCCGACGTCAAGGAATCACAGGAGCGCTCCCTTGAGGCGCTGCAATCCGCGAACGCCCCGGATGCCAGAAGCGTCGTCCGCGACCTGGACGAGGCCGACGCGCTGGATGAGGCGATGACGCCCGGCGGAGAGTTCGTCGCCGAGGAACTGATCGTTCAAGTGATTCCCCAGGCGGAGGATGAGTTCACCTGTTACTCCTGTTTCCTGGTCCGGCACCGTTCCCAGCTCGCACGCGAAAAGAACGGCCACTCGTACTGCATCGAATGTGAAGGCTAGCGTGCCGCTCCGCCCGCTACCCGAATCAACAGCAACCACCTCAGCGTGAATGAGGCGGACTCCCAGGCCTTGGAAGCGCGGCATTGGATCAGCGGGCGTAAGGGGAAACCTGACCTTCTTCGTTGAACGGTTCGAACCAGTACTCCAGTGCCATGGGTGCCAGGCGGAGCTGCTGGTTCAATCCTTCATAGTGCTGGAAGCCGTCGAGACTCCGGTCGTAGAGCATGTCGCTGTCGGTGTCTTCGAGGAGCCGGTCGGTATGTGTGCCCCGCCAGTGCGGGTCAAGGTCCAGGTCGTAGGTGTCTGCGGTGATCTCGATCTGGTCCAGGAGGCACCGGACGGCGAGCTCCTGGGCCACGCAGCTGGGAGAGGTCCAGCCGCTGGTGAGTTTCGTGGTCATGTCAGCGGCCATCACGAGGAATCGCTGGGCGAAGAGTCCGTTGTACTTTTCCGCGTACTGCGGTGGCAGGCCCGAGAGAATCCAGGTTTCGTCGATGTCTTCGCGTGTGATCGACTCTTTTTCATGCAGCATGTGGATGTCTTCGAACAGCTGATCGATGAGAACTACGGAGGCGTGCCAGATGGCGCCGGCCAGAAGGCGGGCCCGGCTCAGGCTTCGCTGGCGGTCCTCGGCTGAAGTGCCGCCCATCCATTCCATCGTTTCGGAATCGATTCCGGCCAGGTCGTCGGCGGAGAGATCCCGGGGATCCGGAACGTAGCCGAAGTCTTCCAGGCTCAGACCTTGCAGGCGATCGGCGTCAGCGTCCATCTCCGCAAGAATGAGCTTTTGCTCCCTGTCCATGCAGCAGATGTTATCCCGACCGGATCCAAGACGCGCGTCAAGAGGATCCACCGGCGGCGATCGGGCGGCATGTTGCGGGCATCGCCACGGCGCGCGCGAGAATCCACCACATAGCGGCGCTCGAGCCCGCCACCACCTGGGACCCGGTTTGGTGACAGCGGACGCCAATAGACACAACACCACGAACCATCCAACTCCTCAGCCAGCGCTTGGTCAGGCTCTCCTGTTGGCCACAGCGGTCCCCGCGGCTGCATATTTCGGGTATATGCGTGTGGTTTGAGACGATGGCGCCATGAAACAGGACTACGACAGGCACCCGAACGGACAGGAGTCAGTCCTGGAGCTGCGGGTGCTTCTTGTCGACAGTCATCCGGAGATCTGGCGTCAGCTGGAGGTCCGGGGCTCAATATCGCTGGATCAGGTACACGGGGTCCTGCAGGTGTCCTTTGGCTGGGAGGATGCCCATCTGCACCGATTTACCGGCAGCGATCCCTTCGCGCCCCTGCGGCCGATTGGTGGCGAGATACCTGACGCTTTGCAGTGGCTCCCGACGCAGTGGTGCGAAGAACCGGGGGACCGGGCGGAAGAGGACTGCTCGTTGGATCAACTCCTGGCGAGCGGATCGGGGATGGCGTATGAGTACGACTTCGGCGACAGCTGGCTTCATCGGATCGAGCTGATTTCCCGCCACCCAGCGACGCAGACGACTCCGCCGGCGCGGCTGATCGGCGGAGCCCGGCGCGGGCCGCTGGAAGATTCCGGCGGCATGCCCGGGTTCGAGGAGATTCTGGATGCTCTGGCCGATCCGGCCCATCCTGACCACGTTGAACATTCGGCGTGGGTCGCCGAGATGACCGGCACCGACGAGCCCTTTGATCCCGCATTTCTGGACATCGAGGCAATTAACCGGGAGCTCACTGTGGCTCAGAAAAAGCGAGACCGCGCCGAGCTGACTTAACCGCAAATACGGGCAATTTGTGAGCGGGCATTCAGCTGGAAAGCGACGGCGCGAGGGGAATGGCTGCGGGCATAGCGGAACTTTTGAACCAGCCCTGGATGCCATCGCGGCCCCTGGTTGCGGGGCCCAAAGGCACGTAATCGGGTCGCAGCCACCAATCCTGGTTGCGCAGTTGAGCGCGTGAGACGTTGGCCTTCTCTGACAGCACGCTCTGCGATCGGCAAGCTAGGTGGTATCTCAGCTCTACGGCCAGCCGGTGGCCACTGTTTGGTCGCCCCGGAACGCGTCAAAGGACCTTGCTTGGCCTGCCTCGACCTAATACCCGCTATCGGCCTTCACTCAATGACTCACAGACTCCGGCACTGACAGACTTCCGGTTTCATGCTGCAATGGTCAGCTCTAGGGCTGATCTACGAACTCGACCGGTTCGTTTACGAGGCCACCGGAGTGCCATTTGATGGCTTTGGCCACGCCGTCAGCGATCCGGTGGAGGGATGCAGCGATGCTCGAGGGGAGAGCGGACAAGGCGCTTTTCTGCCGCATGACGATGGTGTAGATCTCAGACCAGGTTATCCATGCGACGGAGAGCGGAACCGAGGCAAGCAAGTCCTCGTAGTCTTCAGCGGTCATTCCGGCGCGGGCGCACAGGGACTCCAGACCTACGGCAACACCGGCGTCGACTTCGTGACGGCCACTCTTGGCGAGTTTGATGGGTGGGGGAGTTGTCAGGATCAGCAGGAGCAAGGGGGCGCGGTCGCCGCTGTGCGTCTGCAGGCACAGCAGCTCCCGAGGAAGTTGCTCGACGTTGAACGCGGCGCCCTTCTTGAAGCCTTTTGCCTCAACCAACAGTTGGACCGATGGGCCGGTCACCCAGACGTCCGGCTGTACGTCTATGTCAAGGGCAGGCAATAGGAGACTGCCGGGCAATACGTCCAGGTCGGAGTGTTCAACCTCATTGGCTCCCCTCAGGACAATGGACTGCATGCTGGACGTGCGGCGTTCCGCCCGCCGCTGCAGCATGGACAGTCGATAAATAGACGCGGTCGGCCGACGGCAGCCGGGTGCACAGCGCACAGGCGTCGGCTTGGACCTCCACGCCAACGTTCCGGCATGCTCGGCTAGCGAGGCTTGTAGACGTCCGCACGGTGCTCGATGCGGTGGACATATAAGGTGTGCTCTTCGATATCGAGGGTGAACAGCACGCGGTAGTCACCACGGCGGGCGGTGCGCAGGCCCAGGAGTTCATTTGTGAGGGGCTTGCTGAGCCGGCGGGGATTATCGACCAGAACACCGGTAACGAATTCGACGATTGCGGCGGCAGCCTTCTCCGGCAGCCGGCGAAATCCCTTCAGCGCAGGGCCGGTGACTTCGACCTTCCATGGCCCTTGCCCGCTTGATGGTTCCTCAGTCACCTCGGCGGCAGTCCAAACTCACGGCGCAGGTCATCGCCGCTGACCGTGTTCCCTTCCGCGATGTCGCGCCTGGCCTGGTCCAAATCTTCCCGAATGCCCGGCTGCGACAGCCAATGGATGGTTTCCTGAAGCGACTCGAGATCGTCCGCGGACATCAACACCGCTGACGGGTGCCCGTGGCGGGTGATCTGGATGATCTCATGCGTCTTGTCCGCCTCCTCCACAAGCGCGGAAAGCTTGTCCTTGGCTTCGCTCAGCGGCACAGTTTTCATGCTTTGATTGTAGCCCGAAGTCAGGCCAGTTAGTAGCCTGACTTTTAGCCGATAACCGTGATTACGTCAACCTGTACTCTGCGTATCTCATCAGATGAATCACGCGGCACTCTCCTGCTGTCCTTTCTCAATTTAGTTGGCCATTTTCGCAACTTACCTGGCCACCTACGGATTTCTGGGGTTTGTCGCAGTTAATCTGGCCACCATGGATGCTGTTAGCCCGCTGAGGTCGCTGCCTTCGAACTATGACGGACGAGACTCGTGTGCTGGCGCGCCTCGACGGGCGTATGGCGAATACGCCGCTTTCTGGGGCTCTTGCATCGCTCGGGCTTGAGTCGGCGCTCCCTATCGGCCGAGTTGGTGGCTGGTTTCCTGCCAAAAGAGCGCTAAGAATCAGGCCAGGCAATTCCCCTCCCAAATCATGGATTCGGGGAGTGCGCAGAGATTGAGATCACCCGGGCCCGGGCGGTTCCCAGTGTGTTGGGAACATGGGCCCGCCACCCCCAGATAGGTTCCTTGCGGCGCTGCCATTGCGAAGCGTGTGCGCCGGAAGGGCTGGAAAGCAGATGACGGTACCCATGTCCGTTCAAGAAAATATCAGAAGACTCGATTCCCAGGGAGTCCCGGGGCGTGAGATCGCCCGCACGCTGGGCATCAGCCGTGATTCGGTGGCCAAGTACGCCGAGCAGGAAGACTTCTCCCCGGCACCGCTGGCACGGCCCGGGGCTTCTGTGTTGACCGGGTTCGATCACATCATTGAGCAGTGGCTGAGCGAGGACCAGCGCCGGCCGCGCAAGCAACGGCATACGGCTAAGCGCATTTTCGACCGTCTCGTGGCCGAGCATGGTTTCACTGGCACCTATTCCCCGGTGCAACGCCACGTGAAGAAATGGGCGGCCCGGAACCGGCAGGCCGGGGAGGGCTTCACCGAACTGGTATGGCCCGCCGGCACGGCGCAGGTCGACTTCGGGCAGGCCGAGGCCATCATCACCGGGATCCGGCAGGTCCTGCACATCCTAGTGGTGACCTTCGCGTTCTCGAACATGCGCTTCGTGCAGGCGTACGGAACCTCACCGTCGGGTTGCGCCACGACGTCATCCAGATCCTCGACGAGCACTCCGAGCCCGTACGGTCCTTCCCGAGGGCCTTCGGCCGGCAGATCGAGACGATCTTCGAACCGGCATCCCTGTTGCCGTTGCTGGTGAACAAGCCCGGCGCGTGGGGCCATTCCCCGCTGCGTGCTCTGGTCACCGACCCGGTCCGCGATTGGCTGGATGCGGCCACGGCCACGGATCGGCGCCGGCTGCTCAACGCGGTGGATGCCGCGTCAGGGTCCGCTGGCTTCGACGCCGCAGTCCAGGCTGCCGACACCCTGATCCTGCGCGGGGACACCCCGGACATGGCCGCCTTGGGGATGCTCGCCCGCCGGCTGGCGCACGGCACCGAACCGGCCGCCGCCAACGTGGATCTGAGTGTGTATGACACCTTCACCACCCTGAATATCTCCACGGGAGAAGTTGCATGAATCCGATCACCGTCCAAGACATCCTCGAAGCGGGCAAGCATGCCTCACTGACCGGCAGCGTGTTGACCGAATGGGCAGAGAAGGGCACCCCGAAACAGCGCGAGTACCTTCACGGGGTCCTGCTGGCCGAGCAGGAATCACGGCAGGAACCACGGCGCCTGCGGCTGCTGAAATCCGCCAGGCTGCCGGCCCTGAAAACACTCACGGGATTCGACTACACCAGTGTCAGGTTCCCCGAAGACTATGGCCGCGAGTCCCTCGAATCCCTGGATTTCATCACGCGGGCCCACGACCTGGTCCTCTACGGGGACGTCGGCACCGGCAAAACCCACATGGCCACCGCACTCGTGGCAGCCGCCTGCCGACAAGGCATCCCGGCCCGCTTCTTCACTACCTCAGCCCTGGTCATGATGCTACGCCGCGCCAAGGACGAGGACCGACTGGATAAGGAGCTCGCATCCCTGGCCAAAAACCAGCTCCTCGCAATTGATGAACTGGGATATTTGCCGATCGACACCGAAGGAGCCAGGCTCCTGTTCCAAGTCATCGCGGACGGCTACGAGAAACGCAGCCTCATCATCACAACCAACCTCGAGTTCTCCCGCTGGAGAACCGTGTTCGGGGACGACAACATGGCCGCGGCCGTCATCGACCGGCTGGTGCACCACGGACGGCTCCTGCAGTTCCGCGGGGAGTCCTACAGAGTCAAAAATGCACTGATGAAATAGGCCCAACGCCGCAATGGCCGGAAACCGAGCCCACGCGGCCTGGTTCTTAGCGCCGAAATGGCCGACTTGAAGTTGACGAAACACAGCCCGGGGCGTTGGACGGTGATGGGCCGCTCAGGGATGGGATGCCGCACCGTCATGGGAACGTGACGTCCCTGTGGCGCAGCCGCCCCGGCCTGGCCTGATCCCGGGAACGAGCAGGCGGCAGGGTTCGCCTAAGGGGAGGGCGCGCGTAGCCTTTACTGCCGGTAACCTTCTACTTCCTTGACAGGCCGGGCGACCGCATCACCGGGGTCAGCCCCGGTAGCTTCTTTGGCCCTGCGCTGGCGCAGCAGATCCCAGCACTGGTCAAGGTCCTCCTCCACCCGCCGCAACCTGGCCCTGCGTTGCTCGTACGCCCCGTCCGCATCCCCGGGCTCAGGCCGCGCTGCCGCCGATTCGCGGAGCTGGTGTTCCTCGGCGACCAGGACCTGGATCCGGTCCAGGATGTCCTGATTATCCATCTCTGCCACTCCCTGATTCTTCCTTCGGGGACAACCTGTGGGAGCACCGCTCTCAAGACCCCACCGCCGCCGTTTCTGCTGCCGGGTCCGGCCGTCCTTTCTGCGCGGCCCTTATGGCCTGAAGGTCGGGTCAGGATCCGGCGTCAGGGGTCCGGGCCCGGGAGCTGGATCCGGTTCCGGACCGGGACCGGGAGGAAAGGGATTTGTTGGGTCGGGGGAACCTGGTGTTGGCTCCGGCTGGGGAGGAAACGGTGCAGGCTCGCGTTGCGGCGGCATGGTCATGGGTTGCTCCTTGGATTGGTCCGGGTACGGGCTGTCCGGATGGCAGTTCAGGATACGTCCGGGGAAGGGGAAAGAAAACAGTGTCACTGGTGAAACCGGACGGCCAGGGCCTGGACGGTGTCCCTGGAGGGCGGTGTCATGCGTGATGTTCGACGCCGTGATTCACCCGTCACCGGCCAGCCGTTCCCGGCAGCCCTGCCGCGCTGGGATCTGTCCATGGTCCGTCACGCACAAACGACCAGTGCCCGCCCGGGTGCTGCTGTTGTCCGGGTCCGGACATCACATGGGATGGATGTTCTCCGCCTGCGGGCCCTTCGGACCGGGGGTGATGTCAAACTGGACTTTCTGGTTCTCCTCCAGGGAGCGGTAGCCGCTGCTGGCGATTGCGGAGTAGTGGGCGAAGACGTCCGCTGACCCGTCGTCGGGGGCGATGAAGCCGAAACCCTTCTCGGCGTTGAACCATTTAACCGTGCCTGTTGCCATCGTTGCGTCCTTCGGTGACTGTGCTTCTCCGCCGGCTCTCAGGGCAGGCGTGGCGGAAGGTATCTTCCGCTGCCCCCAAGCTACGGGCCCGGAACCTGCCGTGCAAGGGTCAAGACTGCGGGGGCCGCATCAGTGAGCGCCACAGCCATGGCCAGGTACACGGCCGGCAAAGACCCGCGGATCCGGAATCGGCGGGCCGTGGAGATCCCGGATGCGTCGCGGCCGGTACTCGCACGCGAGCTGGGAGCAATCCACACCATCGACGCATCAATCGTGCAGGATATCCCTGCTGAATCCGGAAGTAGGCCGCGGTGCGGACGCCGCAATCGGAGCAACCGGTAAAACCAAAGTCCTGGAGCAAGCCATCTTGTCGACAGCGGCATGCGGACTTCAGTCCGCCTCCACGGTGGTCAGCCGTGATTTCCCGGTTGGCTCGCGGTCGGCAGTGCGTCCGGGATCCGGGGTTTCGTGTTTCCTGTGAAGGTGAACGTCGCGTCATCGCCGAAGCCGGCAACGTCGACGGCGATGATCTGGCCGGGCTTGATTTCGCCGAAGAGGATCTTCTCGGAGAGCTGGTTCTCGATCTCGCGCTGGATGGTGCGGCGCAGCGGGCGGGCACCCATGGCGGGGTCGTAGCCTCGGGTTGCCAGCAGGATCCTGGCCGCGGTGGTGAGCTCGATGCCCATGTCCTTGTCCGCCAGGCGCAGCTCCAGGCGGCCCACGAACATGTCCACGATCTCGATGATCTCGTCCTGGGTCAGCTGCGGGAAGACCACAACGTCGTCAACACGGTTCAGGAACTCGGGGCGGAAATGCTGCTTGAGTTCCTCGGTGACCCGGGCCCGCATCCGGTTGTAACCGGTCTGCGTGTCCGTGCCGGACTGGAAGCCGGTGGCAACGCTCTTGGAGATGTCCCGGGTGCCGAGGTTGGTGGTCATGATGATCACGGTGTTCTTGAAGTCCACGACACGGCCCTGGGAGTCGGTCAGGCGGCCGTCTTCCAGGATCTGCAGCAGCGAGTTGAAGAGATCGGCGTGAGCCTTCTCCACTTCGTCGAACAGCACCACGGAGAACGGACGGCGACGGACCTTCTCGGTCAGCTGCCCGCCTTCCTCGTAGCCCACATAGCCGGGAGGTGCACCGAAGAGGCGCGAGACGGTGTGCTTCTCCGAGTACTCGGACATGTCCAGGGTGATCATGGCGTCTTCTTCGCCGAACAGGAACTCGGCAAGGGCCTTGGCGAGCTCGGTCTTGCCGACGCCGGTGGGGCCGGCGAAGATGAACGAACCGCTCGGACGCTTCGGATCCTTCAGGCCCGCACGGGTGCGGCGGATCGCCCGCGAAACGAGCCTGATCGCCTCTTCCTGGCCCACCACGCGCTGGTGCAGCTCGTCTTCCATCTTCAGCAGGCGCGAGGACTCCTCCTCGGTGAGCTTGAAGACCGGAATGCCGGTCGAATTCGCCAGGACCTCGGCGATGAGATCCTCATCGACTTCGGAGATATCGTCCAGCCCGCCGGTCTTCCATTGGCGTTCCTTCTCTCTACGCACGGTCACGAGTTTCTGCTCCTTGTCGCGCAGCGAAGCGGCACCCTCGTAGTCCTCCGCGTCCAACGCGGACTCCTTCGCCATTTTCAGCGCAGCGATGCGCTCGTCCATCGTCTTGAGCTCCGGCGGGGCGGTCATCCGGCGGATGCGCAGCCGTGCGCCGGCCTCATCGATCAGGTCAATCGCCTTGTCCGGCAGGAAGCGGTCCGAGATGTAG
This sequence comes from Pseudarthrobacter kochi, assembly GCF_055412805.1. Taxonomy (NCBI): domain Bacteria; kingdom Bacillati; phylum Actinomycetota; class Actinomycetes; order Micrococcales; family Micrococcaceae; genus Pseudarthrobacter; species Pseudarthrobacter kochi. The sequence goes on along the minus strand of NZ_JBVAYV010000019.1, from coordinate 5,311 downwards.
CGTTCGGAGAGGGTCGCGGCGGCGACCAGCGCGCCGTCGGTGATGGTGACGCGGTGGTGTGCCTCGTACCGGTCACGGAGGCCCTTGAGGATCTCGATCGCGTCGGCGACGGAGGGCTCCTTGACCTGGATCGGCTGGAAACGGCGCTCCAGCGCAGCATCCTTTTCAATGTGCTTGCGGTAGTCATCCAGCGTGGTCGCACCGATGGTCTGGAGCTCACCGCGGGCCAGCAACGGCTTCAGGATCGAGGCCGCATCGATGGCACCCTCGGCGGCACCGGCACCGACCAGGGTGTGTATCTCATCAATGAACAAGATGATATCGCCGCGGGTGCGGATCTCCTTCAGGACCTTCTTGAGGCGCTCCTCGAAGTCACCGCGGTAACGGGAACCTGCGACCACGGAGCCCAGGTCCAGGGTGTAGACCTGCTTGTCCTTGAGCGTCTCGGGCACGTCGCCGCGGACAATGGCCTGGGCCAGACCCTCGACGACGGCAGTCTTGCCCACGCCCGGCTCACCGATCAGCACGGGATTGTTCTTCGTGCGGCGGGAAAGGACCTGCATCACGCGTTCCATTTCGGATTCGCGCCCGATCACAGGGTCCAGCTTGTTCTCGCGTGCGGCCTGGGTGAGGTTGCGGCCGAACTGGTCCAGGACCGCGGAACCGGCAGGGGTTCCTTCGGCCTGGCCTGGGCCAACGCCGGCACCGGTGGTTTCGTTGCCCTGGTAGCCCGAAAGGAGCTGGATGACCTGCTGGCGGACCCGGTTGAGGTCAGCGCCGAGATTGACCAGCACCTGGGTGGCAACGCCTTCACCCTCGCGGATGAGGCCCAGCAGGATGTGCTCGGTGCCGATGTAGTTGTGTCCCAGCTGCAGGGCCTCGCGCAGGGCGAGCTCCAGCACCTTCTTGGCGCGCGGGGTGAAGGGGATGTGGCCGGACGGGGACTGCTGGCCCGGGCCGATGATCGCCTGCACCTGCTCGCGGACGCCCTCGAGCGAAATACTCAAGGACTCAAGGGCTTTGGCGGCAACGCCCACATCCTCATGGATCAGACCCAAGAGGATGTGTTCGGTACCGATGTAACCGTGGTTCAGCAGGCGTGCCTCTTCCTGGGCAAGCACAACCACGCGACGGGCACGGTCCGTAAATCGCTCAAACATGTCGCCACACTCCTGACTGCCGCCTACCTTGATGCTACGTCGCCGCGGACCCCCATGGCGGCGTTTGTCCGACGCAGGATATTAGAGAGCCAGGTCACTGTGACTTTGCCGGTTAGGCGCAGGGTTTTCGCGCCCCTATCCGGCGTTCCACGGCGAGTGGGCTCCGCCGCAATGACACCTCCTTGGATGCCGATTCAATTCCCGCCACCGCGTACGGAACGCACGGTGGATGTAGGTGGCGGCACGCATATGAGTCCCTGGCGGCCGGGGTGCCCCGGGTCCTGCGGTTGTTGCTGCATTGACGGCGGGCTCGCCCAGCGCGGGTTCCGGCGCCGGGCGATCAAGCCGGATTGACGACCCGTATTGATGACCCGGTGGGTCCTGTCAGCGGCGCAGTGGTTTGAGGGCTCCGGCCCAGGCGATGACCTGGTCGAAGACCGCGCCCAGGCCCTGTACCGCCGGGGCGACGGTGTGAAGGTGGTGTAGTTTTCAAACTCCGTAGCCAGAGGCACGGCGACCTGCGCGCGGACATCTGCCATCTGCCATCTGCAGCTCCGCGGCGATGAGCCGCAGAGGTTCCACCGCCCGGGTCCCGCCGGTGCCGCCGTGACTGATGCCGCTTTGTTGTTCCACTCCCGGTAGAGGAAATCCAGGGCGTTTTTTAGTGCCGCGGGCACGGAGTGGTTGTATTCCGCGATGACAAAGACGTACCCGTCGAAGGATCCGATGGCTTCCGCCCGGGCCTTCGTGTGTTCCTCACGGTAGTGCCCCAGTGGCGGCTGGAGCGGTTCATCGAGCAGCGGGAGACCGAAGTCGGCCACATCGGCGAGTTCGACCTGCCCGGGGCGGGGACTTCCGAGCACGACCGCTATCCTGGCCATGAAGCCGCGCCTCCCGTCAACTACAGGGCTCCTTACCCGTTTTAACACTCCGGGACGGGCCCTGCTTCCCGTGGACCGGGCCGGCCGGACCTGTCCACGCCGCGAAAAACCGGCGCCGGTCCCCCGAAATATGCAGGTCCGTCCATGGACGGTTCAACCTATTCCCCGGGCTCGGGCGGCACTGCCGGTCATGTCGTTGAACCGGCCGGGGAGATGGGACCCGTCATGGCACTAACCGGCCGTCTCTCTATCCCCTCGGGGGTGGGTGCTGCCGGCGGCTTTTCCCGGCGGATCCGCGGGCACATTTCCCTGGGTTGATGGGACAATAGGACAAGGGCGGCCGTGCCCCGGCGCCGGACCGGCACCGGGGGACCCGGCCCAGGACACTAAGGAGGGATCCTGATGGACCCCACCAGCTATGTTATTGCCGGAATCATCGTCGTGCTGCTGTTCATCGTGGCGAAGATGTCCATCCGGATCGTGCGTCAGTATGAGCAGGGCGTGCTCTTCCGGCTCGGCCGGGTGACCGGGGTCAGGATGCCGGGGCTGCGGTTCATCATCCCCGTGATCGACCGTCTTCCGCTGGTCAGCCTGCGGATCGTGACCATGCCGATCCAGTCACAGGGCATCATCACCCAGGACAACGTGAGCGTCGATATTTCCGCGGTGGCCTACTACCGGGTGATCGACGCCGTGAAGTCCGTCGTGGCGATTGAAAACGTCTCGGCAGCCATCAACCAGATCGCCCAGACCACCCTGCGCAAAGTCGTCGGCCGGCACAGCCTGGACCAGACCCTGTCCGAAACCGAGCGGATCAACAGCGATATCCGGGAGATCCTGGATGCCCTCACACTGGAGTGGGGCGTCGAGGTTACCCTCGTGGAGCTGAAAGACATTCAGCTGCCCGAGAGCATGAAGCGCGCCATGGCCCGCCAGGCCGAGGCCGAGAGGGAGAAGCGGGCCAAGATCATCGCCGCCGAAGGCGAAGCCATCGCCGCGGCCGCACTCGGGGACGCCTCCGACATCATGATGGCCCACCCGCTGGCCCTGCAGCTGCGCAACCTTCAGTCCCTGGTCGAAATCGGTGTGGACAAGAACACCACCGTTGTCTTCCCTGCCCCCTTGATGAGCACCATCGGGGAACTCTCCGCGTTTCTGGCCCGGGAAAACCAGGCCGCGGCAAGCTCTCAAGAAAAACCACCGGTCCGGGCCGCATACCGCCCGCCGGGGCACAGTACGCCCGTTCCGGCCGAAGCAGCCGCCGTGCGCCTCCCGTCGGGCCGTTGACCCGTCGACGTCCATCCCGTCAGAACCCTTGGCGGGGCGGCCGGACCGTGCGAAGATCCGTTCATGAATGAAGGAAAAGAATCGCTTCCGCCACGGGCCGATCATGACGGAACGGAAAGGACCGATCATGCATCCCGGGTGCATACGATCGGCAGGTGGCCAGGGAGACGGCGGTGTTTCTGGCCGGCCATCAGCCGGTCATCGATTTTCCGCCCAAGTTCGATCTGGCTGACCTCACCGCCAGTTATGAGGACTTTCCTGAACAGCTCAGGCGGCACTTGGCAGCGGACCACTGAAAACGGCTTTGCCGCTTTACGGCACGGATCTGGCGGGGTCGGCGGGGGGCGATTCACGGCGCCTTCTTCCGCAGGGACGGTTGTTCCGTCAGGCGTACAGGCGGCTGTCGAAGACTGAACGCGGCCGTTGTGCGGGATCAGGATGGGCTATGACGACGCGAAGGCCGTCGGGGTCGCGGCCTTCGACAAACGTGACTTCACCGGCTGTGTGGGTGTCTGTGTAACTGCCCGCGTCCTTCAGTGCCTGTTCGAAATATTCCAGGCCTTGGGCGCTGTCTGTGGCCCACATCAAGAGGTGGTGTCCCAGCCCGCCCGGGTAGCGCTCAGCATGTTTGCCGCGTTCGATGATGTACAACTGGAAGCCCGCCGGAGTCAGGAGAAGGGCAGCATCCCCCGAGCGCAGGGTTACTTCACATCCGAATAGGTCGCGGTAAAAGTTCACGGACCGGTCAAGTTCGGATACGAACAGAACGGATGACGCGACCTTGGCTGAATACCCCATTCAGTCATTGTTGACCTGCCGGCCGCATATGGCCAGCACTGAGGTGTACTACTGATGTGAGACACAGTTTGAAAGGATTGTGCCCATGTCTTCCCGTCCCAGTTATTCCGATGAGTTCAAGGCCGATGCCGTGAATCTCGTCATTTCCTCTGGCCGTTCGCCCGCTTCGGTTGCCCCCGAGCTGGGGATCTCCGTGCCGCGACCAGAAACGCCCGGCTCGCGGCCATCCACGCGTTCTTCGGCTACGCCGCGGACCAGCATCCCGAGCACGCGGACCTCATCAGGCGGGTGCTGGCTATCCGGGCCAAGAACGCACCCAAAGCACAGATCAGCTACCTCACGGACGCCGAGGTCGACGCCCTACTCGCGGCCCCTCCCGAAGCCCGGTGGGTCGGAAAGCGCGACCGGCTGATCATCCTGACATTAGTCACCACCGGCCTGCGGATCTCAGAACTCACGCACCTGTCATGGGCCAATCTCCAGCTGACCCGCCCGGCTCACATCGCCTCCCACGGCAAGGGTCGCAAAGAGCGGATCACGCCGCTGGACACCGCCACGGCCATGGCCCTGCAGGCCTGGTATGAGGAAAACCTGTCACCGGCTCCCGCGTCCGCGGTCTTCACCGCCCAAGGCTGCGGCCGGCCGATGACAACCGACGCGGTCGCGCAACGGCTCCGCGTCCATACGACCGCTGCGACCAACACCTGCCCGACGCTGGCGGCAAAAACCGTTACCCCGCACGTCCTCAGGCACACCACTGCCATGCGGATGCTCGCCGCGGGCATCGACACCGCGACCATGTCCCTCTGGCTGGGCCACGAATCCATCGAATCGACCCAGGCATACCTGCACGCCGACCTGGGCATCAAGCAACGGGCGCTGGACCGGACCGCACCGCCAGCCACCACACCCGGACGCTACACACCGGCAGACACCCTGCTGGAATTCCTGGAAAACCTCTGAGAGATTATGCCGAACATTCCGGCGCCCACCCGGCCCTGAGCTGCGGGTTCAGGAAAACCTCGGCATAATCCGGACATCAGGATAATTTAGGTTATGCCGACATCGGCATAACCTGAAAAAAGTTTCGGCGTTCTTCGCCAAAGAACAACGGTAGAGGACCTCTACCGGCTTGTTCAGGAGAAGAACGCCGAATTCCCTGTCACCTGGATGTGCACCCGGCTG
>NZ_JBVAYV010000018.1:0-77118 GCF_055412805.1 Pseudarthrobacter kochi | reverse complement strand
GGGGGGGGAGTACCGCGGATCCGTCGTCATCCGTGGGCTGCAGAAGCCTCGATGCGGTCGATAATGCGCTCGTAGAGCGGCGCATCATGCATCTGTACCCGCAGCGTTATGCGGGTGCCGCCGGCGTCCGATTCGAACTCATGGGTCAAGGTGTAGAGCGCCGTCTCGTGGTGGTGGCCCTTGGTCCCGCCCAGTGACATCGTCGGATGCATCGCGACTATGATCCGTCCGGAAGGACCTCGACGTACTCGATACGGTCAGCCTCCTCAAGCACCCCCGACTTCATGGACAGGTGCGCGGTCGTCCCCACGCCGCCCGGGATGACATCGGCATCGACAACATGCTCCGGGTCTCCCGCGAACAGCTGCTGCGGATCGAGGCAGTAGGCGAACCCCGCGCTCGGTGGAGCGTTGATCTCGATCGACTCGTCGGCTCTCGTCGTCACGTCAGTCACCATTCTCACCCCCCTCTCGCCACCAAGATCAACAGTTGTACAGCGCGATCCGGCCCGACAGGGTATAAGGTCCCACACGCTCATTCGGACACGCCTTAGCTGCCTGGACAGAGACAGACGAAGAGATACTCTTCGTCCGGGTCCCATGGAGCGCCCACAAGCCCGCACTCGTTGGTCCTGACCCCAACCGTGCCGCCGAACGTGGCACCAGAATTGGCACGAACTCGGCGTCGTCCAGTGGTGTCGGAGCCGCGCCGCCTTCGGAAAGCGACGGCGCCCGCCTACTTCAGGAAGCGCGACGTCCGGCGGTCGGCCAGGATCCTTCCCTGCGTCTGGCATCCGGGACAGTACTGCAGGGCCGTGTCCGCGAAGGACACCTCGCGGACTGTGTCCCCGCATACCGGGCACGCTTCCCCGGCCCGCCCATGGACCCTCAGGTGGCTCCGTTTGGTGTCCTTGAGCTCACCGGGTGCTTTGCCGCCGGCTTCCCGCAGCGCTGTCCCGAGAATGCTGTGGATGGCGTCGTAGAGCCGCTGGACCGCATCCCGGTCCAGCGACCTGGCAATGGCGAAGGGCGACGTCCGGGCCGCGTGCAGGATCTCGTCGCTGTAGGCGTTTCCGATCCCGGCAATCACGCTCTGGCTGCGCAGGACACCCTTGATTTGCTGCGAACTCGAACCCAGGACCCTGGCCAGGGCGTCGGCGTCGAACCCGGCACTGAACGGATCCGGTCCCAGCGCGGCAATACCGGGAACGTCGGAGGGGTCCCGGACCACGTACACCGCCAGGCTCTTCTTCGTTCCGGCCTCTGTCAGGTCTAGATCCGAGGGGCCTGTGTCACTGGAAAACGACAGCCGCACCGCCAGGTGTCCTTTTCCCATTTTCAAGGGGGTGTCCGTGGGCGCCTCGGTGAAACGGACCCAGTCGGCCCTCGCCAGATGGAAGACAAAACACAGCCCGTCGGCGTCCAGGCAGACAAACTTGCCGAAGCGGCGCACCCCGGTCACAGACCTGCCCTCCAGCCGGGAGAACGGCGGATCCGCCGTTTTGAGCACGGCGAAGGAGACGATCTGGACCTTCGTGACAGCAGCGCCGAGGAGGTGCCGGGCCAGGAAGTCGGTCAGGGCCGCCACTTCGGGAAGCTCCGGCATTGCCTAGCCTTTACCGGCTTGTTCCGTCATGGCCCCATCATGCCGGAGTCCTCCCCGGGCCCGGCCGGATATGCCTATACTTTCAGCGGCGGACAGTTCACGTGACCGCCGCCGCTATTGGTGATTGACCCGATGAAAGGCCCGTCATGAGCATCATTCCCGAAGAGCTGTCCTACACCGCAGAACACGAGTGGGTTTCTGCCCCGAACGCCGACGGTGTCGTGCGCGTGGGCATCACTGATTTTGCCCAGGACGCCCTGGGGGACGTCGTCTATGCCCAGATGCCTGAGTCGGGCACCACGGTCAAGGCAAACGACGTCGTTGGCGAGGTCGAGTCCACCAAGAGCGTCAGCGACATCTACGCCCCGGTTTCCGGTGAAGTTGTGTCCCGCAACGAGGCCCTGGACACCGATTCCGCCCTGATCAATTCGGATCCCTACGGCGAGGGCTGGCTGCTGGAAATCAAGCTGGCGGAAGCCGACGCGATCGAGTCGCTCCTCAGTGCATCGGAGTACGAACAACAGGTAGGCTAAAGCAAAGCCCATTCGGGCCGGGTCGTTGGAACAGCCGTTGGGAAACCAGCCACTCAACGTCCCGCCGAAAGGCTGAATCCCGGATTTGCACGGCTTTTCCGGACGGCATGCGTTGTTTGCAGGGGGGACACCTGCAGCGAATGGAGGAATCAATGTTTGGGCACGAACGCAACAACACCGGTGACGGTTATGGCACGGGTGAAGTGAAGGCTTCGGAGACCACGTCGATCAACCTCACGCCGGTCCGCGATGAACCCACCATCACCCCGAAACTTTCGGTGGAGGAGCGGGCCGCCGTTGAGGCGCTCCCGTATGGCTCTGCCCTGCTGGTGGCGCACAGCGGTCCCAACACGGGCGCCCGCTTCCTGCTGGACACGGACATCACGACGGCGGGCCGGCACCCGGACGCCGACATCTTCCTCGACGACGTCACGGTTTCCCGCCGGCACGTGGAGTTCCGCCGCACGGCGCGCAGCTTCGAAGTCGTGGACACCGGAAGCCTCAACGGCACCTACGTGAACAACGACCGCGTCGACGGCGTCGAACTGAAGTCCGGCAACGAAGTCCAGATCGGGAAGTTCCGCCTCACCTTCTACCTGAGCCCTGCCCGCGCAGCAGGCAACGTCTGATTCCGGAGCAGCTGCCTGTGGCCATGGCACAAGCGGAACGGCGCGGACCCCAGGTTCTGAACATCGGGGAAGTCCTGGCTCAGCTGAGCGACGACTTTCCCAGCATGACGGCGTCGAAAATCCGGTTCCTTGAGGAAAAGGGGCTGATCAACCCCCAACGGACCCCTGCCGGGTACCGCCAGTACGCCGAGAGCGACGTCGAACGGCTGCGCTTCGTGCTGGCCCTCCAGCGGGACCAGTACCTGCCCCTGAAGGTCATCAAGGACTACCTCGACGCGATCGACCGCGGCGAGCGCCCCGACAACCTGCCTCCCGGCGTCACGGTCTCGCCGCGGATTGTCTCCGAAGAGCTCGCATCCGAACTCCAGAACCGGGTCCGAAGGCTCAGTGAGGAACAGCTCCGGGCCGAGTCCGGCGCCAGCGTGCCGCTGCTGGAATCGCTCCTGAGCTTCGGCCTGATCGGCCACGTCAACGGCAAATTCGATGAGCACGCCCTCCAGGTGGCGCGCGCCTGCGTCCAGCTGGAGAGCCACGGCCTGGAACCACGGCACCTGCGGCCGTTCCAGGCAGCCGCCGAACGCGAGTTCGGGCTGGTGGAGCGTGCGGTGTCCACCCTGACTTCCCGCAAGGACGCCGCGTCCCATGCCCGTGCCGCGGAGGCCGCCCGGGAGATCAGCGAGCTGTGCCTGACGCTGCACCGGGCCCTGGTCCAGGACCGCATCTCGAGGATGGACATCTGATGATTGAGGTGGAAATTGTAGGCGTGCGGATTGAACTTCCGTCCAACCAGCCGCTCGTCCTGCTCAAGGAGATCCACGGGGAGCGGCACGTGCCGATCTGGATCGGCACCCCCGAAGCCAGCGCCATCGCCCTGGCCCAGCAGGGGGTCGTGCCCCCGCGTCCCATGACGCACGACCTGCTGGTGGACGTCGTTGAATCCCTCGGCCACACGATCGTCAGCGTCAACATTGTGGCCGTGGAGGACAACATCTTCTACGGGCAGCTCCAGTTCGAGGACGGGACCACGGTCAGTTCCCGTGCCTCCGATGCCCTGGCCCTGGCCCTCCGCGCCAAGTGCCGGATCTGGTGCGCCGACGCCGTGATGGAAGAAGCCGGTGTCCGGATCACCGAACACGACGAGGGCGAAGACACCCACCCGGGTCCCGCCGTCGACGAAGAAGGGGAACTGCGCCGGTTCCGGGAGTTCCTCGACGACGTGGAACCTGAGGATTTCGCGGGCTGAGGTCTCGTTAAGGTTAAAGTCGAGGATGAAAGTTTCGACACGCCCCGGCAATACCTCGAACGTCTTTGACCTTGGGCCCCGGCAGGCCTAACGTCAGAAGTACCAGTTCCCATTGCACGCAACAGCCGCTCAGGTCACACTGGAAGGTGCAGCCCCGGCAGAATTACTCGGATGAATTTTATCCGCCCGTGTGTTGTTTAGGCAGACATAACCGGTTGTTGCTGCATTTTCCGCAGGGGAGCCATGACAAGGAGGATCCACGTGAGTCCGAAAGGCGAAGCAGGCGAGCTCAAGCAGCCCTCGGCGGCTGGTGTGGCCGTGCCCGCCAGCGGTGCCCAGGGCCTGCTGTTCACCGAGGATCTTCCCGTCCTGGACGAGGATGCGGGCTACCGTGGCCCCACGGCCTGCAAGGCCGCCGGCATCACCTACAGGCAGCTGGACTACTGGGCACGCACCGGGCTGGTGGAGCCTGCCGTCCGCGGCGCTGCCGGTTCAGGCTCCCAGCGACTTTATGGCTTCCGCGACATCCTGGTCCTCAAGGTCGTCAAGCGCCTGCTCGACACGGGCGTTTCCCTCCAGCAGATCCGCACGGCCGTTGAACACCTCCGGGAGCGCGGCGTCGAGGACCTTGCCCAGATCACCCTCATGAGCGACGGCGCCAGCGTTTACGAGTGCACGTCGGCGGACGAAGTGATCGACCTCGTCCAGGGTGGACAGGGCGTCTTCGGCATCGCCGTCGGCCGTGTCTGGCGCGAAGTGGAGGGCAGCCTCGCGGCCCTTCCCAGCGAACACGCCAGCGACCAGTCATTCCCCGACGACGAACTCAGCAAGCGCCGGGCCACCCGCAAGATCGGCTAGGCTCCAGCTACCCGCTGCCACGGAAAGGGCCGCCTTCCTGAGGGAGGCGGCCTTTGCTGTTGGTGGTGGATGTGCTCAGCGGTGGGTGCGGTCCCGGACCTGGGCGGCGGCCGGACGGCCGTCCGGGTGCAGCAGGTTCGCCAGGAGGGCATCGAACAGCGCGGCGGCGCTCTTGGCCGACTCGCCGGGCCAGTGGTGGATGGAGTGGGCGGCACCCTGGATCTGCTGCCAGTTGGCCTGCTCCGGGATGTGCGGGGACAGGAGCAGTTCGCCGAACATCGATTCCATCTCAGCGAGCCGGAAAGTGTGCTCGGCGGAACCGGTCCGCACGCGGTTGGCGACAATGCCGGCGGGGGAGAGGTTCGGGGCGAATTCCTGGCGGAACAGCTGGATGGCCCGCATGGTGCGTTCCGTGCCGGCGACCGAGAAGAGGCCCGGTTCGGCGACGAGAACAACTTTGTCGCTGGCGGACCAGGCCATCCTGGTGAGTCCGTTCAGGGAGGGCGGGCAATCCACGAGGACCAGCTCGTACTGCTCCGCGCCGGCCAGTACCGTGGAGAGCCGGCGGAGGTCGCGGCGGCCCAGGTCGGGGCGGTCGTAAACGCCGGTGTAGGCCGAGCCGACGGCCACATCCAGGATGGCTTCCGCCAAGCCGGCGGGAGCGCCGCCGTTGCCGGAAGCCCGTTCCACCCAGCCGCTGGGGACCACGTTCTCTGCCAGGCGCGCCCGCCGGGGTGCCTTGAGCATCCGGCCGATGTCCTGCTGGTCTCCCGGCCGGGCTCCCAGTGCCGTGCTCGCATCGGCGTGGGGGTCAAGGTCGACGACAAGGGTGGGGATGCCGGCGGCCAAGGCCGCGGACGCCAATCCGGTGGTCACCGATGTCTTGCCGACACCGCCTTTGAGGCTGCTGATGCTGACTACTTGCACTTGAAAAACCAATACCTAACGCCGGTTGCCGGGACGGGGTCCTGCCGGCTCCTGCGTTCTCCGGAGCCGGGGCGTGCATGCGCCACCCACCCCCTCATCATATGTTGCCGCCCCGCCGAAACCTGTCTCATCGGGCGCCCGGGGCGGCAGATCATGGATAAGCTGCAATGGGGGCCGGATCCGCCCCTGCTTGAACTGGTTGTCCGGCGGACCTGCCTGATCCGGCATACGTGACGCGCGTCGCTGTGACAGTCGCCACAATAATTTGTGTTTGTGCGTCCGGTTCTTAGACACTGTGACGAATTACCGGTAAACCCGCGATGATGCAGGAGAAGTATGTTTTCGAAGATTCTGGTGGCCAATCGCGGCGAAATTGCGATCCGTGCCTTCCGTGCCAGCTACGAGCTGGGTGCCAAGACTGTTGCTGTCTTCCCGAACGAGGACCGCAACTCAATCCACCGCCAGAAGGCCGACGAGGCATATCTGATTGGTGAAGAGGGCCACCCCGTCCGGGCCTACCTCGACGTCGATGAGGTGGTGCGCGTGGCCAAGGAATCCGGGGCCGACGCCATCTACCCCGGCTACGGATTCCTCTCCGAGAATCCGCGCCTGGCACGGGCCGCCGCGGAAGCCGGCATCACGTTTGTTGGGCCGCCGGCCGAGGTCCTGGAACTTGCCGGCAACAAGGTTGCCGCCCTGGAGGCTGCCCGCAAGGCCGGCGTGCCGGTGCTGAAATCCAGCCAGCCCTCGAAAGACCTCGACGAACTCATCGCAGCCGCCGACGTGATCGGCTTCCCCATTTTCGCCAAGGCTGTCGCCGGCGGCGGCGGGCGCGGCATGCGCCGCGTCGACACCCGCGAGGCCCTTCCCGAAGCGCTGCAGGCCGCCATGCGCGAAGCCGACGCGGCCTTCGGTGACCCCACCATGTTCCTGGAGCAGGCCGTCCTGCGTCCCCGCCACATCGAGGTCCAGATCCTGGCCGATGCGGAGGGCAACGTCATGCACCTCTTCGAGCGCGACTGTTCCATCCAGCGCCGCCACCAGAAGGTCATCGAGATCGCGCCGGCACCTAACCTCGACGAAGGCATCCGGCAGGCGCTCTACCGCGACGCCGTGAAGTTCGCCAAGGCGCTGAACTACGTCAACGCCGGCACCGTGGAATTCCTCATCGACACCGTGGGCGAGCGTGCGGGCCAGCACGTCTTCATCGAAATGAACCCGCGGATCCAGGTCGAACACACCGTCACCGAGGAAGTCACCGACGTGGACCTCGTCCAGGCTCAACTGCGCATCGCCGCCGGTGAGACCCTCGCGGACCTGGGCCTCTCCCAGGAGACTGTCCAGCTCAAGGGTGCCGCCCTGCAGTGCCGCATCACCACGGAAGACCCGGCCAACGGCTTCCGGCCCGACGTCGGCAAGATCACCGGCTACCGGTCGGCCGGCGGCGCCGGTGTACGGCTCGACGGCGGCACCGTCTACTCCGGTGCGGAGATCAGCCCGCACTTCGACTCGATGCTGGTCAAGCTGACCTGCCGCGGCCGCGAATATCCGGCCGCGGTGGCCCGGGCGCGCCGTGCCCTCGCCGAGTTCCGCATCCGCGGGGTCTCCACCAACATCTCCTTCCTGCAGGCGGTCCTGGACGACGCCGACTTCATCGCCGGCAACGTGGCCACCTCGTTCATTGACGAACGTCCCGAGCTGCTCAAGGCCCGGGTCTCCGCAGACCGCGGCACCAAGCTGCTGACCTGGCTCGCCGAAGTCACCGTGAACAAGCCCAACGGCCAGCTCACGGTCCACAGCGATCCCGCTGCCAAACTCCCCGCCCTGGACGACGCGGCCGCCGCTCGGCCGGGCTCCCGGCAGCGGCTGCTGGAACTGGGGCCGGAAGGTTTCGCGCAGGCGCTGCGCGCGCAGGATGCCGTCGCCGTTACGGACACCACGTTCCGTGATGCCCACCAGTCGCTGCTCGCCACCCGGGTCCGCACCCGCGACCTCGTGGCAGCAGGTCCGGCAGTGTCCACGCTCCTCCCGGAACTGCTCTCCGTCGAGGCCTGGGGCGGAGCCACCTACGACGTCGCCCTGCGCTTCCTCGGCGAGGACCCCTGGGACCGGCTCGCGGCGCTGCGCAAGGCCCTGCCGAACGTCTGCCTGCAGATGCTCCTGCGGGGCCGCAACACTGTCGGCTACACCCCGTACCCGGAAGAGGTCACGGTCGCTTTCGTCAACGAGGCCGCCGCGACCGGCATCGACATCTTCCGCATCTTCGACGCACTCAACGACGTCAACCAGATGGCCCCGGCCATCCGCGCCGTCCGCGAGACCGGCACCGCCGTCGCGGAGGTGGCCCTGTGCTACACCGCCGACATGCTCGACCCGAACGAGACGCTCTACACCCTCGAGTACTACCTGGAGCTGGCGCAGAAGATCGTCGACGCCGGCGCGCACATCCTGGCGATCAAGGACATGGCCGGCCTGCTGCGTCCCGCCGCTGCTGCCCGCCTCGTGACGGCCCTGCGTGAACGCTTCGACCTCCCGGTCCACCTGCACACGCACGACACGGCCGGCGGACAGCTGGCAACACTGCTGGCAGCCGTCGACGCCGGAGTGGACGCCGTGGACGTGGCCTCCGCCTCGCTGGCCGGCACCACCAGCCAGCCCTCAGCCTCCGCGCTGGTGGCAGCCCTGGCGCACACGCCCCGCGACACCGGCCTGAGCCTGGCCAACGTCTGCGCCCTGGAACCGTACTGGGAGGCCGTCCGACGCGTCTACGCCCCGTTCGAGTCCGGGCTTCCGGGCCCCACCGGCCGGGTCTACCAGCACGAGATCCCCGGCGGCCAGCTCTCCAACCTGCGCCAGCAGGCGATCGCCCTTGGCCTCGGTGAGCGCTTTGAGGCCATCGAGGACATGTACACTGCGGCGGACCGGATCCTTGGCCGGCTCGTGAAGGTCACCCCGTCCTCCAAGGTTGTCGGCGACCTCGCCCTGCACCTCGTGGGACTCAACGCCGATCCCGCAGACTTCAACGAGAACCCGCAGAAATACGACATCCCGGACTCCGTGATCGGCTTCCTGTCCGGTGAACTGGGCGATCCTCCCGGCGGCTGGCCGGAACCGTTCCGCACCAAGGCCCTGCAGGGCCGCACGGTCAAGGTCCGCGACGTCGAGCTCAGCGCCGAGGACAGCGCCGCCCTCAAGTCCGACTCCAAGACCGTGCAGCAGACCCTCAACCGGCTGCTCTTCGCCGGGCCCACCAAGGACTACCAGAAGAGCGTGGAGTCCTACGGCAACCTCTCGGTCCTGGACACCCGCGACTACCTGTTCGGGCTGCAGCGCGGCGCCGAGCACGAGATCGAGCTGGAGAAGGGCGTCCGCCTGATCGCCTCACTCGAAGCCGTCTCCGAACCGGACGAGAAGGGCATGCGCACCGTGATGTGCACGCTCAACGGCCAGTCCCGCCCGGTGGTGGTCCGTGACCGCTCCGTCGTCAGCAACGTCAAGGCAGCAGAACGGGCCGACACCTCCCAGCCCGGACAGGTGGCCGCACCGTTCGCCGGCGCCGTCACCCTGACCGTCAAGGCAGGCGAGACGGTCAAGGCCGGCGACACCGTCGCCACGATCGAGGCCATGAAGATGGAAGCATCCATCACGACGCCGGTGGCCGGTACCGTCTCGCGCCTCGCCGTCGGGGCGATTGAACAGGTCCAGGGCGGAGACCTGCTGCTGGTCGTCGAGTAGCGGCAGCGAACACCTTCGAGCCGGACGCAAAAAAGGGACCCTCCGCCGACGCGGAGGGTCCCTTTGCTGTTGTGCCTAGACCTGGGTGGGACGCGGGGCGCCGTACATCTCCTCGATGACGTTCTCGAAGTCCTTCATCACCTGCGCGCGCTTGACCTTCATCGACGGCGTCAGGTGCCCGGACGCCTCCGTGAAGTCGGCCGGGACGATCCGGAACGACTTGATGGCCTCGGCCTGGGAGACCGACTGGTTGGCGCCGTTGATAAGTTCCTGCACCGCGGCCTTGACCACCGGGTTGTCGGTGGCCTCGGCCAGGGTCGTTGAGGCGGGGAGCCCGTGGCGGTGCAGCCAGCCGGGCAGGGCCTCCTCGTCGAGGGTGACCAGGGCTCCGATGAAGGGCCGGTTGTCGCCCACCACAAGCACCTGCGAGACCAGCGCGTCGGCCCGGATCTGATCCTCCAGGAGGGCCGGAACGACGTTCTTGCCGCTGGCCGTGACAATGATTTCCTTCTTGCGTCCCGTGATGGTCAGGAAGCCCTGCCCGTCGAGGTGTCCAATGTCGCCGGTGCGGAACCAGCCATCGACGAAGGACTCCGCGGAGAGGTCCTCGCGCTTGTAGTAGCCGCGCATGACGCACACGCCCTTGGCCAGGATTTCGCCGTCGTCGGCGATCTTGACGGCGTTCCCGGGAATCGGGGCGCCGACGGTGCCGATCTTAATCAACTCTGGCGTGTTCACGGTAACGGGGGCCGTGGTTTCGGTCAGCCCGTAGCCTTCCAGGATCTGCATGCCGATGCCCTGGAAGAAGTGACCCAGCCGCTCACCCAACGGGCCGCCGCCGGAGACGGCGTGGGCCACCTCGCCGCCCATGGCCGCGCGGAGCTTGCCGTAGACGAGCTTGTCGAAGAGGGTGTGCTTAAGCTTCAGGCCCAGGCCGACCTTGCCGGCCTGGCGGGCACGGGAGAATTCGATGGCGGTGTCCGCGGCGCGGTGGAAGATGGCGCCCTTGCCGCCGTCCTCGGCCTTGGTCAGTGCCGAGTTGTAGACCTTCTCGAACACCCGCGGCACCGCGAGGATGAAGGTTGGTTTGTAGCTCTGCAGGTCCGGCAGGAGGTTCTTGATGTCCGGCGTGTGTGCCACCGTGACGCCGCCGGCGACCGCGAGCACTGAAATGAACCGCGCGAACACGTGGGCGAGCGGCAGGAACATGATGGTCCGGGCCTGCTCGTGGACGATATTGTTCAGCGAGGTGGCCAGCGCGTTTTCGGACAGTCTCACGAAGTTACCGTGGGTCAGCTCGCAGCCCTTGGGACGTCCGGTGGTGCCCGAGGTGTAGATGATCGTGGCGAGGTCGTCGAGGCTTGCGAGGCTGCGCCGGGCCTCCAGCTCCTCGTTGCTGACCGTCGCGCCGGCAGCACGGACCTCGTCGAGGCCCGTGCCTTCGAGCTGCCAGACGTGGGCCAGGTCCGTGAGGCCCTCGGAGGTGGCAGCCTGCCGGATGATGGCCTCGTGGTGGGCGGACTCGCCGAACGCGGCGACGGCACCGGAATCACCCAGGTTCCAGGCGACCTGCGAGGGCGAGGAGGTCTCATAGATCGGCACGGAGACGGCACCGGCGAACCAGATGGCGAAGTCAATGAGGGCCCATTCATACCGGGTGCGGGACATAATGCCAACCCGGTCGCCGGCGGCGACGCCGCTGGCCATCAGGCCTTTGGCGAGCAGGGAAACATCGGCCAGGAAATCGGTGGCCCGGACGTCCTGCCATTGTCCGGCCGCGTCAAGGCGGGAGAACAGGGCCGGGTTGGAGGTCTTTGCGGCCTGCCGCAGGACCAGGTCCGTGACGTTCGTTTCCGGGGGAACGTTGACCAGGGGCGGGACACTGATTTCTCGCACGTTAGCTCCTTTGATATCCATGGACCCGCGAGGGGTACGACTAACACTAGTACGCCCTCCGGGGGATGTGGGTTACACCACACCTACTGGCGAGTAACATACCGGCTGGGACACCCGGGTGCCAAGCCGGAGGGGCGTGCCGGGCCGCGGCCGGGGCGCGGACCGGCGGTGATCCCCGGCCCTCCTCCCGGTGATGCGGCCTGTGCCCGGGCACTGCGGCGAATAGGATAGGGAACCATGCACACACCATCACCGGGACAGCTGCCCGGCCCGTACCGCAGAACGGCCGCCTGGCGGCGCAGGACGCCGGCGGGCGCGGCCGCCGCGCCGGCCGGACAGGGTCTCCGGGAGCACTTGCGGCTCGACCGCAAGGGCCTCGCCATCGGCGTGGACATTGGCGGCACCAAGGTGGCGGCCGGTGTGGTCGACGCGGAGGGCCGGATCCTCGCCCAGGCCAAGCGGTCCACTCCCGGCAACGACCCCCGCGCGGTCGAACAGGTCATTGTTGAGCTGGTCGAGGAGCTGGGCGAGGGCCACCGTATCTGGTCGGTAGGGATCGGCGCGGCCGGCTGGATGGACCTCGACGGCGGCACCGTGCTGTTCAGCCCGCATCTTGCGTGGCGCAACGAACCCCTCCGGGACAACCTGCAGCGGCTGCTCCGCCGGCCCGTGCTGCTGACCAACGACGCCGATGCCGCCGGCTGGGCGGAGTGGCGCTTCGGGGCAGGGCAGGGCCAGAACCGCCTGGTCTGCATTACCCTCGGAACCGGAATCGGCGGTGCCATGGTGATGGACGGCCGGCTGGAACGCGGACGGTTCGGTGTGGCCGGGGAGTTCGGCCATCAAATCATCATGCCCGGCGGCCACCGCTGCGAGTGCGGCAACCGGGGCTGCTGGGAGCAGTACGCTTCCGGGAATGCCCTGGGCCGGGAAGCCCGGGAACTCGCGGCCGCCAATTCCCCGGTGGCCCAGGAACTGCTCAAAGCGGTGGACGGCCACGTGGAGCGCATCACCGGCGTGATTGTCACCGAACTGGCCAAAGCCGGGGACGCGACGTCCCGGGAACTGCTCGAGGACGTAGGGGAATGGCTCGGCCTGGGCCTCGCCAACCTCGCCGCCGCGCTGGATCCGGGCAAGTTCGTGATCGGCGGCGGACTCTGCGATGCCGGCGAACTGCTGGTCGGGCCGGCCCGGAAGGCTTTCGCCCGGAACCTGACGGGCCGCGGCTTCCGGCCCGCTGCGGAAATTGAACTGGCCGCCCTTGGCCCGAACGCGGGCCTGATTGGTGCCGCGGACCTGTCCCGGGTCAGCAGCCGCATGCACAGCTAGATGCGTGCGCCGTCGTCGTGCTCGTCCTTCTCACCCGGCAGCTTCATGATCAGGAAGACCACCGACGCCGCAAACGCCGCCACCATTCCGAGGATGGCCATCAGCGGGGCGGAGCGCCAGAACATCGCGGACATCACGAGCGCCACGGGGCCCCCCACCGCACCCAGCCAGGCCAGGACCGTCATCGGGTCGGCACCGGCAAGGCTGGGCGGTTCCTCCGGCACGAACTCGGCCGGGACAAACGGGTCATCCTCCGCGCCCTCGTAGTCCCGCGGCCCCGGTACGTCCCCAGGTTGGTGGCCGGCGGCCGCGCCCGCAGGGGAGGTCCCGTCGGCCGTGGCCTGTGCCAGCCGTTCCTTGGCGGAAAGTTCAATCGGCACGCCGGCGGAAAGACCCAGCGGGTCGAAGTCGCTGAAGGGCCGGGGCGCTGCGGCGCTGCCGGCGCCGTCCGTGACGGGTGCTTCCGCTCCGCCTGCGCCGTCATGGCCTTTCCGGATTTCAGGGGCTCCCGGGCCGGTGGACGGGTCCTCTTCTTCCAGCCTCGCAACGAGCTCCAGCCAGACGGCGTCGTCCTGGTTGGCGCTGGAATCCGGGGAGTTGGGGTCCGGTTTAGTCATCGGCCGTGTCCTTCTGGCTAGCGTGGGCGGCGCCCGGTGCCTGTCCCGCAGCCAGCGACCGGATGAACTCGGCCGAGCCGCGGAAGATCTGGGGCGCGTCGTTGTCCATCGTAGCCACGTGGTAACTGTTTTCCAGCCGGATCACCTCCAGCGGGGCGTGGGTCAGGCCGCGGCGCAGGGCGACCATGCTCGACTCGGAGACCACATGGTCCACCGCGGAACGGTACACCCGCACGGGAGCGGTGATCCGGGGGAGGAGCCGCACGGTGTCCTTGAACATCTTGTTCAGCTCGTGCGCCGCGGCGACCGGCGTCCGGGAATAGGCCCTCTCGTCGATGCCCTCCTTCAGGATGTCGTTGGCGATCGCCGGGGTGCTCTTCAGGACAAATTTCAGGATGCCCGCCAGCGGTGCCCGGGGATCGTCAATGACAAGGCCCGGGTTAACCAGCACTGCCCCGGCGACGGGCCGCGTGGCGGCAATCCGCAGCGCCAGCGCCCCGCCCATGGACAGCCCGGCAACGACCACCTGGTCACATTCCCCGGCGAGCTCAAGGTAGGCGGCGTCGAGTGCCGCGTGCCAGTCCTGCCAGCGCGTCCGCGCCAGCTCCTGCCAGCTGGTGCCGTGCCCGGGCAGCAGCGGCATCCGCACGGCGTAGCCGGCGTCCGACAGCGACCCGGCCCAGTCCCTGACCCCGTGCGGGCTGCCGGTGAAGCCATGCGAGACCACGACGCCGGTGCGGGTGCCGGTCCCGGTGAACGGGCTGCTGAACGGCGTGTGGTCCAGGGGAATGGTCATGGGGTCTCCGGGATTCTGGTGGCGGGGCTCTCCCGTGCCGCCGCGGCTTGCGGCGCGGCGGCTGAGTGGTGCAGGAAGAACTGAACGGACTGCTCAAAAATCAGGGGGGCGTCGACGTCGAGCGTCGCCACATGCCCGCTGTCCGGCAAACTGACCACCGCGAGCTCCCGCGATCCCAGCCGCTTCCGGAGCAGTTCGATCGAGGTGGGCGGAACCACGGTGTCGGTATCGGACTTGAACACGAGCGCCGGCGCGGTGACGGCGGGCAGTTCGCGCAGAGCGGCCCCGAAGAGCCGGCTCAGCTGGTGGACGGCTTCCAGCGGGGTGAGTGAGTAGTCGCCGTCCCCGGTGGTCACGGGCGCCGGGTTCGGTTCCTGGGCCGGGACGGTGGTGCGCTGGAAGTGCTTCAGCAGGCCGATGTAGCGCACCCGCCGGTCATAGAAGCTCAGTCCCGGATTGACGACGGCGACCCCGGCCACGTGATGGCGCGCGGCCACGCGCAGCGCGATGGTGCCACCCATGGACAGTCCAGCCACGTAGCAGTGCCGGGTTCCGGCGGCGAGCTCCAGATAGGCGGCCTCAAATTCCCGGTACCAGTCCAGCCAGCTGTGGCGGGCGAGGTCGCGCCAGTCCGTGCCATGACCGGGCAGCAGCGGGACGGACACCGCGAAGCCCCGCCGGGCCAGGTGCCCGGCCCACGGAAGGACGCTCAGGGGACTGCCCGTGAAGCCGTGGCAGATGGCCACGCCGATGCCTGCGTTGGCGCCGTGGCCGGGATAACTGAACGCTGCGGGCGCCAGGGGAGTGCTGCTTCCGGTCATGAGCCCATCGTGTCACTGTTCCGGACAAAACTCACTAGAGTAGGGTGTCATTGAAGTCCTGGCCGGGTCCGGTGGAGGGCCGGCCAGACGCCTTCCGGAGAGGTACACCACGTGTTTTATTGGTTCATGAAGACGTTCGTTCTCGGGCCGGTCCTGAAGACGCTTTTCAGGCCCTGGGTCAAGGGCCTGGACAACGTCCCCGCCGAGGGCGCAGCGATTCTGGCCTCCAACCATCTGTCCTTCTCCGACTCCATCTTTATGCCGCTGATGGTGCCCCGTCCCGTCGTGTTCCTCGCAAAATCGGAGTACTTTACCGGCAAGGGAATCAAAGGCCGGCTGACGGCCACCTTCTTCCGGCTCACCAACCAGCTGCCGATGGACCGCTCCGGCGGGGCCGCGTCCGCGCTCTCACTCAATGCCGGCATGGACGTGCTGAAGAACGGCTCGCTCCTGGGCATCTACCCCGAGGGCACCCGCAGCCCGGACTCCCGTCTGTACCGCGGCAAAGTGGGTGTGGCGCGCTTGGTCCTGCAGGCCCGCGTCCCCGTGATCCCGGTTGCGATGATCGGCACGGACAAAGTCCAGCCGATCGGCAGGAGGATGCCGAACATCCGGCGCATCGGAATGATCTTCGGCGAGCCGCTGGACTTCAGCCGCTACTACGGCTTGGAGGACGACCGGCTGATCCAGCGGTCCGTGACCGACGAGATCATGTACGAACTCATGCGGCTCTCCGGCCAGGAATACGTCGACGAGTACGCCGCCGTCGTCAAGCTCCGGCTCGCAGGGAAGGCCGCGGAGGTCCCCGGGGAAGGCACCGCCGGCTCCGGTCCGGCCAATCCCGGGACCGGC
Source organism: Pseudarthrobacter kochi (assembly GCF_055412805.1). NCBI lineage: Bacteria > Bacillati > Actinomycetota > Actinomycetes > Micrococcales > Micrococcaceae > Pseudarthrobacter > Pseudarthrobacter kochi. The sequence continues at coordinate 61,277 of NZ_JBVAYV010000018.1, read as the reverse complement.
TGAGGGGACCGTGTGACGGGACCCGCGCAGTCAATGACGGCCCGGGTCCGACGATCGCCGCGGAGGCAACTATCCTTGGAATGTGACTGAGCTATCTGCGCCTTCGGCCTTCCCCCTGAACAGTTCCCTGAGCGGCTCGCCCCTGGCGGGCTCGGCCCTGACCAGCACCGCCCAGAGTGGTGCCGCCAACTATCCCGGCCTGGATCACTGGCGGGAGCTGCCGGCTTCCCAACAGCCGAACTGGTCGGACAAGGCAGTCTTCGAGGCCTCGGTCAAGGAACTGTCGGTCCTCCCACCGCTCGTCTTTGCCGGCGAAGTGGACATCCTCCGCGAACGCCTCGCCGCCGCGGCGCAGGGCAAGGCCTTCCTGCTTCAGGGCGGCGACTGCGCGGAAACGTTCGAGGCCGCCACAGCGGACAAGATCAGCGCCCGGGTGCGCACCATCCTCCAGATGGCCGTCGTCCTGACCTACGGCGCCGCCATGCCGGTCATCAAGATGGGCCGGATGGCCGGGCAATTTGCCAAGCCGCGCTCGTCCAACGATGAAACCCGCGAAGGCGTCACGCTGCCGGCCTACCGCGGCGACATTGTCAACGGCTATAGCTTCACGCCGGAATCCCGCGCCCACGACGCCGGCCGGATGCTGAAGGCCTACCATACGTCCGCCTCCACCCTGAACCTGATCCGCGCGTTCACGCAGGGCGGCTTCGCCGACCTGCGGCTCGTGCACCAGTGGAACAAGGGCTTCACGGAGAACCCCGCCCACGCACGCTACGAGTCGCTGGCCCGGGACATCGACCGTGCCATCAAGTTCATGGCCTCCTGCGGCGCGGATTTCGAGGCGCTCAAGCGCGTGGAGTTCTACGCCAGCCACGAGGCGCTGCTGCTCGACTACGAACGCGCCCTGACCCGCATCGACTCCCGCACCGGCTTCCCGTACGACACCTCCGCGCACTTCCTCTGGATCGGTGAGCGCACACGCGAACTGGACCACGCGCACGTCGACTTCCTCTCGCGGGTGCGCAACCCGATTGGTGTGAAGCTGGGGCCGGGCACCAGCGGCGACGACGCGCTGCGCCTGATCGACAAACTGGATCCGGACCGTGAACCCGGCCGCCTGACGTTTATTACCCGGATGGGTGCCGGCAACATCCGGGAGAAGCTGCCCCCGATCGTGGAGCGGGTCACCGCTTCCGGCGCACAGGTCCTCTGGGTCACCGACCCCATGCACGGCAACACGGTCACCTCGCCGAACGGCTACAAGACCCGGAACTTCGACGACGTCATCGACGAGGTGCGCGGCTTCTTCGAGGTCCACCACGGGCTGGGCACGGTCCCCGGCGGCCTGCACGTCGAAATGACCGGCGACGACGTGGCAGAGTGCCTCGGCGGGGCCGATCCGGTGGACCAGGAGTCCTTCCTGGACCGCTACGAATCGGTCTGCGATCCCCGCCTGAACCACATGCAGTCCCTCGAGATGGCCTTCCTGGTGGCCGGAGCACTGTCTAAGCGTTAAGTACCAGTTCCAAGGCGGCAAACAGCTCCGCCCCCGGCTGATCCAGCCGGGGGCGGAGCTGTTTTTGTCCGGGGCAGCCCGGCGGCTGTCAGACCACGGTCAGTGTGACAACAGAGCCCTCAGGAACTTTCTTGTTCACAGGTTCCTGGTCCCGGACGGTGCCGAAGAAGCCGCCCAGGATGTTGTTCACCCGGACTTCGAAGCCCAGCTGTTCAAGGGCTTTGCGGGCCTCGTCGACCTGCTTGCCGATGAAGCTTGGAACGTCAACGAGCTTGGGACCCTTGGAAACGGTCAGCGTCACGGTGCCGCCCCGGGTGAGGTTGCCGGAGGCCGGATCCTGCGAGACCACGCCGCCCTTGGGCACTTTCTTGTCAAAGACGGTCCCGGGTGCGATCGCGGCTTTCAGGCCGGCGGCTTCGATGGCCTTGACGGCGTCACCCTGGTCCTGGCCGCGCACGTCCGGCACCGGAAGGGGCTGCGGACCCTTGGACACGGTGAGGTCCACCGGAGTGCCGTGCCGGACAGGATTGCCGCTGCGCGGGGCCTGCGCCAGGACGGTCCCGGCGGGGGCGGACTCGTCGTATGTTTCAGCGATCTGTCCCAAAGCCATGCCTGCGCCATTGAGGGCGGTCCTGGCCTCATCCAGGGATTTGCCGGTCAGCTCGGGGAGGGCAAAGAGCTCGGGGCCTTTGGAGACTGCGAGGGAGACCGGCTGGAACTTCCGGATGACCTCCCCGGCCGCAGGTTCCGATCCGACCACCAGCCCGGGGGCCACATCGTCGTCGAAGACATCCCTGGTGTTCGACTGGAATCCGGCCGTGCGGAGCAGTTGCTGGGCCTCGGCCACCGTCTTGTTCGCCAGCTGCGGGATTGTCCCGGGGGAGCCCGGTCCCATGCCGAAGAACCAGCCTGCCCCACCGGCCAGCAGTGCCGCGATGACCAGCACCAGAATCCAGAGCAGGCCACGCCGCCGGGGGTTTCCCTCCCGCAGGCTCCGGACCGGGGTGGCCGCGGCACGCTGGCGTGCTTTCTCCTCATCACGGTCGTGTTTGCGCTGCGCCCGCTTGCTGGCAGGAACTGCGGATGCCGGTCCGTTGGCGAAACGCTCATCGTGGTTGTCCGGGTAGGGTGCTTCCTCCGGGGCGGACAGCGGGCCGTAGCCGGGGTGCCGCGGCGAAGCGGACATCACGGTGGTCGGGTGGATGCCGCGGCCGATGAATTCCGTGGGTTGTTGGTGTCCGCCGATGATTTCGGTGGCGCCGCTGCCGGCTCCCGGATCCGGGGCACCGCCGGGACGCCTGGCGGGCGGCCCCGGCACGGGCGGCAGGGCAGGGCGTGCCGCCGGCGGCTGCAGGTCGAGTTCGGCCTGGCTCAGGTTGGTCCGGATATGGCGGAGTTCGGAGAGCAGGGAATCGCCGTCGACCGGGCGCTTGTCCGGGTCATTGGCGGTGCACCACTGCACGAGTTCATCGATTTCGGCGGCCAGTCCGGGCACCAGCACCGAGGGGGCGCCGACGGTCGAATTAACATGCTGGTAGGCCACCTGGACGGGAATCTCGCCGTCGAACGGCTGCCGTCCGGTGATCATCTCGTACAGCATGATCCCGACCGAGTAGATGTCGCTGCGCGCGTCGGCCTGCCTGCCGAGCACGAGTTCGGGCGAGAGGTACGCCACGGTGCCAATCAGCGCGCCGGTGCTGGTCGACGTCGAAATGGCGCGGGCCAGTCCGAAGTCGCCAAGCTTGATCCGCCCGTCGTCGGCGATCAGCACGTTCTCGGGTTTGATGTCCCGGTGGATGAGCCCCGCGGCGTGGGCTGCGCCCAGGCCTTCGACGACAGGGTCGATCAGCGCCAGCGCCACGCGCGGGGGGAGCGCTCCCTTGTCCTTGAGGACATCGCGCAGGGTGTGGCCCTTGATGTACTCCATCACCAGGTAGGCCACCCTGTCATCCTCGCCCTGGTCCAGGACGCCCACAACGTGCGGGTGCGACAGCCGGGCGGCTGCCTTGGCCTCGCGGCCCAGCCGGTCGAGGAACTGCGGGTCGCCGGCCATGTGGGGGTGCAGCACCTTCAGCGCCACATCGCGCTCCAGGCGCTGGTCGGTGGCCACATACACAGTGGACATCCCGCCGCTGGCGAGCCTGGATTGAATCAGGTACCGGCCATCCACCAGAGTGCCAACGAGGGGGTCCGACGAGTAATCCTGCACTATACGATCCTAATCGCTGCACGGAAACGGGCCCGAATCACCATGCGATCCGGACCCGTATCGTTATCCTGCGGGGGGCTTGGCAGCGCGTTTAGGCGCCGCGGCCTGGACTGTCCCGACTCCTAGGCGAAGTTCTTCTGGTGTGCCTTGATGGACTCCACATAGCGCTTGGTGTCGTCGTACATGCCGTACTTGCTGACCGAGTACTGGCCCTGGTAGTAGCCCGCAATGGCCGTGTCCAGGTCCTTGCTGGTGCGGACCAGCTGGCGGATGATAGCGACCCCGGCCGTGGCGTTGTCGTATGGGTCCAGCAGGTTGAGCCGGCGGCCCACCAGGTCCGAAGCCCATACGCCCGAGGACGGGATGACCTGCATGGTGCCGATCGCGTTGGCGGGCGAGACCGAGCGGTGGTCGAAGCTGGATTCCTGGAAGGCGAAGGCCAGGGCCAGGGCGGGGTCGACACCCATACGGCGGGCGGTGTCCGCCACGATGGTCTTCATCTGTTCCCGGCTGGGCACCGGCGAGGCGTTCAGCAGGGCCTTGTTCCCGTTGGCGGAGCTGACGACTGCTGCCGGGTAGCTGAAGCCGAGGAAGGTGTTCGGGACGAGCGGCGTCACAGTGGCTGCGGGCGGGGTGGGGGTGGAGGCCGGCGCGATCGACGAGCCCGGAAGCGCAAGCTTCTGGCCGGGGTAGATGATGCTGCTCATCGTCAGGCGGTTGGCGGACAGAATGTCGGCGAGCTTGACGCCATTCCTGGCCGCAATGCCGGAGAGCGTGTCGCCCGACTTGATGGTGTAGGAACCCGGGGCAGGGGCAGGGGCAGGGGCCGGAGCCGGAGTTGCGGCCGGCACCACCGGGGCGGGAGCAGCCGGAGCGGGGGCTGGAGCCGACGGGGCTGGCGCGGCCGTGCCGCCGCCGATCTTGATCTGCTGGCCGGGGCGGATGATGGAGCCCATGTTGAGCCCGTTCCAGCCGAAGACCTCGGAGAGCTTGACGCCGTGGCGGGCGGCGATGGCGCTGAGTGTGTCGCCCGACTTCACGGTGTAGACGCTGCCGGCAGCAGCCGACGGGGCGGGAGCGGCCGGAGCAGCCGGCTCCGGAGCCGTGGCCGAGCCGCCGAGTTTGATCTTCTGACCGGGGTAGATGATGGTGTTCGCCTGCAGCTGGTTCAACTTCAGGATGGCGTAGGTGTCCAGGCCGAACTTGCCGGCGATTCCACTGATCGTGTCACCGCGGGCGATCGTGTACTCCGCCGGGGCGGACACCTGGGCCGGGCGGAACGCGGTCGGCATGGCCGCCGGGACGGAACCGGCAGGAATCATCGCGGAACCCAGCGTCCGTGCGGTCTGTCCCTGGGCCTGGGCCTGCATGGCTGCAGCCAGCGTGGCCGGGATGGCACGGGGACGCGACTCCGCCGCTGCCGGTTGGGCGAGCGCCAAAGAAGACAGGACGACGGCGGGAAGGGCCGCCGTCGTGGCCGCAATCATCGGCAGGCTGGGCCTCGCGGCGGGTTTTGGCGAACGTGACGTCGTCATGGGAAAGGTCCTCTTCTCAGCGGCGATCGCTGCGGGTCTGGCCGGCGTTACTGGTGTTACCAGTGTGACTCAAGTTATTGCTGTTACAAATGTGATCTATGTGAATCTCTCATGAATTGGGAATTAGCACAAGAACTGTTTGACGTTCCGCAAACAAGTATTTGTGGAGTGTCGGCCGCGGAGCCGCGGCCGCGGCCGGAAGCGGCGTCCGGGCAGCCGCAATTTAACGGGCGGGCGTCGACTAGGCGCAGGGGCTGCCGGCATGGCAATCTTGATCCGTGAGTAATGTAGAAAGCCTTGTGGGCGAATGGCTGCCCCTGCCCGATGTCGCACAGCTTCTGAACGTTTCAATTACCAAGGTCCATGCGCTCCTGGACGAACGGGCGTTGGCGGCATTGCGCGTAGGCGAACGCCGGATCCGCTGCGTTCCTGCGGAATTCATCCAGGACGGCCACGCCGTTGAGAGCCTTAAGGGAACGGTTGTGGTCCTCGCCGACGCCGGTTATTCCGACGAGGAACTCATTACCTGGCTGTTTACGCCCGATGAATCCCTGCGCGGCCGCCCGATCGATGCCCTGCGTGAGGGCCGCAAAACGGAAATCCGGCGCCGGGCGCAGTCCCTGGCCTGGTAGCCGCAAACACCGTACCCGTCTTTGGCTGACGCAGACTCTGGCTGACGCAGTCCGCAGCTGACGCAGTCCTTAACTAACGCAGGCCCTGTACCTCGCTACGAGGTGCGGGGCCTGCGTTTGTCTGTATCCTTGGGGATCCCGGTCCGGCCGGGCAGTGCCGGCTCAGGGCTGGTCAGGCTGCTCGGCTGACCGTGGCCTCGGCGAGCTTCCGGAGCGCTGTCTTGGGCAGTTCCTCCAGGGGCAGGAGATCCAGCGCCGTGAACGCTGCGTGTCCGAATTCCCCGATGAGTACTTCCGTGGCCTGGAGTGCGCCGCAGTCGGCGATGATGCGGCGGATTTCGTCCACGTCGGCATCGTCCAGCCCGGGGCTGCCCAGCTTCGCGTCAATGAACGCCGACTCGGCCGGGCTGGCCAGGTCCAGGGCGAAGGCGATCAGCACCGTCCGCTTGCCTTCTCGGAGGTCGTCTCCCGCCGGTTTGCCGGTGGTGACAGGGTCGCCGAAGACTCCCAGGACGTCGTCGCGGAGCTGGAAGGCCTCGCCCAGCGGGAGGGCAAACGCCGAGTAGCCGCGGAGCAACTCGTCGTGGGCGCCGGCCAGGGCGCCCCCCAGGGCCAGCGGATGCTCCGTGGAGTACTTGGCCGACTTGAAGCGGATGATGGACTGGGCGCGGCTGACGGCTCCGGCCCGGTCCCGCCTCGGCCCGGCCACCTCCTCGAGGATATCGAGGTACTGGCCTGCCATGACCTCGGCGCGCATCAGGTTGAAGATCAGCCGTGCCCGGGTTCCGGAGGCTGCACTCTGCCCGATCTCGGTAAACGATTCCTCGCTGAAGGACAGGCACAGATCCCCGGTCAGGATCGCGGCCGCGTGCCCAAACCGTTCGCTGTCCAGCGCCCAGCCCTGCGTCTCGTGCAGTTCGCTGAAGCGCCGGTGCACGCTGGGTCCGCCCCTGCGGGTGTCCGACCGGTCGATGATGTCGTCGTGGATCAGCGCCGCGGCCTGGAAAAGCTCCAGCGCCGAGCCGGCCGTCACCACCTCATGGGCTCCTGCCTCGCCGCCGGCGCCCCGCCAGCCCCAGTAGCACATGAGCGCCCGCAGGCGCTTTCCGCCGGTGACAAGGTTCGAGATCGATCCCATCAGCGGATCGATGTCCGGGGAGATCGAGGACATCACCGACTGGCGGGTGGCCAGGAAATCGGTGAGTTTTCCGGCGACGGCGGCAACGTAGGCGGCCTGTTCCAGGCGCAACTGCTCCGCGAGGGTCACTTGACGGACTCGGCGGCGACGTTCGCGCCGATGGTGAACGTGGAAACGCCGGCGGTTTCAATCACCGAAATGTTGACCGTTTCGTTGTCACCGCGCAGGAAGTCCTTGGACGGGACGGCGCCCACGGTTTCCCCCGGAACGGCCTGGAAGCCCTGGGCTACCAGTTCCTTCGTATAGAAGGCCAGGACGTCGGCCGACGGCGCCGAGATGCTGCCGACGAGCGCCACGGTGGCGGGCGTCGTGGTCTTGTCAAAGCTGCTGGAGACAATCTTCGCTCCAGGCATCACCGGCAGGAGCTTCTCCGGGAAACCGGGGACCAGGGCGCCGACCGTGGCCGAGGTGCCGGGTTCCGCCGAGGGGCTTGCCGACGCCGTGGTGGAGGGCTGGGCCGCGGACGGCGCAGCCGAGGCTGACGGGGAGCCCGAGGAAGCGGTCCCGGGGTTGGCGGGCGTGCAAGCGGCCAGGGCCATCAGCGTGCCCGCCGCCATAACGGCTACCGCAGCACGTTTGCGCTGTCCAAATTCCTTCACAGGGACTTTCCTCCTGGTGTTGACGCCGGATGCAGCCTCCAGTTTAGTCAGTCCCGGGGCATAGGATTGAAGACGTGGGGCCGGACCAGGACAAACAGCAGCGGGAGCAGTCTCCCCAGGGCGCAGCCCGGCGGCTCGGGGAAGCAGAAATACGCGAGCTCCGGCGGAGCAGCATCATGCACGTGGACATGGACGCGTTCTTTGTCTCCGTGGAACTGCGCAGCCGCCCGGCACTCGTGGGTAGGCCCGTCATCGTGGGCTACCCCGCTGACCGTTCCGTCGTGCTGTCCGCCTCCTACGCAGCCCGGAAATTCGGCGTCAAGTCGGCCATGCCGATGGTGATTGCCATGCGGATGTGTCCCTCCGCCGTCGTCATCGAGCCCCGCCACAAGCTGTACTACGAGGTGTCCGGCCAGATCATGGCCATCTTCGGCTCGATTACCGAACTCGTGGAGCCACTGAGCGTGGACGAGGCCTTCCTCGACGTCGGGGGAGCCATCCGGCGGCTTGGCCCGCCCCGCGGGATCGGCGAACTCATCCGCACCCGGGTCCGCAGCGAACTCGGCATCACCGCGTCCGTGGGGATAGCGGCCAGCAAGTTCGTGGCGAAGATCGCGTCGACCCGCTGCAAGCCCAACGGCCTGCTGCTCATCGGTCCGGAGGAGACCGTCCCGTACCTGCACAGCCTTCCGGTCAGCGCCCTTTGGGGAGTCGGTGCCAAAACCGTCGAAGTGCTCTCCCGGATGGGCATCCGGACCGTCGCGGATGTCGCGGCGTCCCCGCTGCCGTCCCTCCGGAAGGTGCTCGGTGCTTCCGGAGAGCACGTCTACCGGCTGTCGTGGGGGATTGACCCCCGCCCGGTCACTCCCGTCCGGCTCGAGAAAAGCATCGGCGCGGAAGAGACCTTCGCCGTGGACACAGCCGACGAGGCGCTGCTGCACCGGGAACTGCTGCGCCTCTCGCACCGGACAGCGGAGCGGCTCCGCAGCGCCGGCATGCACGCCCGCACCGTGGCCCTGAAGCTGCGCTACGCGGACTTCTCCACGATCACCCGCAGCCGCACGGTGGGCACCCCGATCGACAGCGCCCAGTTGCTGTACGCCGTCGCCGTCCAGCTGCTGGAATCACTCGGCGACCGCCCCATGACCGTCCGGCTCGTCGGCATCAGGGCCGAGCAGCTCGAGGAGGCGGCGCAGGCGCCCCTGCAGTTGAGCCTTGACCGCCGGGACGACAACTGGCGCGCCGCTGAACAGGTCCTGGATCAGGTGACCCGGAAGTTCGGCACAAAATCGGTCCTTCCTGCCCGGCTCCTGGACCCCGGGACCACCCCGGGCTGACCCGGACAGTCCAGTAACCCCATCCATGACGTCAAGGGGACGTTTGGCATCTTTCAGAACAGGGCGCAACAAACTATCCTTATTTATACGTACGTTTGGAACGACTGGATCGAGCGTTCGGACTAATGCATGACCAGCTGAACACCCTGGAAGGGGCCGTGGTACACCCGGTTCGACCAACGACGGCGAATGGGAACCATGCGGGATTCCCGCGCGTTGTGGGTTTAGGGACACTGGCCGCGTCAGTCTGGACGTTGGCCGACTTAAGGAGGTCGTGATGCCGCTCTCGGAGCACGAACAGAAGTTGCTGGAGCAACTTGAGAAGCAGCTCCATGAGGACGATCCCAAGTTCGCCAGCTCGATGGGCTCGGACGCGGGACGTTCATGGTCAACCCGTCATCTGGTGATCGGTGTGCTGGCCACACTGGCCGGCGTCGTGCTCCTGCTGTTGGGCGTGACGATCCAAAACATCTTCGTCGGAGTGCTTGGCTTTGTCGTCATGGGCGCCGGTGTCTACTACGCCACCATGCGCGGTGGGGCCGGGAAGTCCAAAGCCGCCGGCGCTGCCCGGAAACCGGGGAAACCCAGGAGTTCGTTCATGAGCAACCTTGAGGAACGCTGGGACGAGAGGCACCGCGGCGAACCCTGATCGCGGATCGGCGCATCGTTCCCCAGCCAGCAGCCTTCCATCACTCTCCTCCACTTTCCACCACAGGAAAAAGCACGTGGCACAAAAGACCCGCTCCGGCGGGTCTTTTTCTGTTTGCGACACATAAACAACCCGGAACGCCGGCTCTTCTGCCGAAACACGGGCCGCAGGGTGCCGCACCGGGCCGGTGAGGCCCTGCCCTGGCCCCGCGCCGGCCGGCAGGCGGCCGCAGCCCGCCACAATCCCTCCACTTTCCACCACGACGCCCAGGTCCCTGTCATTGCAGGGAACTGGACGGCGGGTGGTTCCACAAATTGACGCAGAATCCTTCGGCGTGTCGTTGACTGTGGAGCGATGTGGAGTAATGTGGAGGACGTAAGAGGGTAGTGGCAGCACAGGGGACGTTGGGCTTCCTACGAACAGACAGGCGGTGGGCCGTGTTTCTCGGCACACACTCGCCGCGTCTGGACGAAAAAGGTCGAATCATCCTTCCCGCCAAGTTCCGCGAGGAGCTCGCTGGCGGACTGGTTCTCACAAGGGGCCAGGAACGTTGCATCTACGTCTTCAGTGAGGCGGAATTCGGCCGGGTTCACGAGCAAATGCGGGAGGCGCCAATCTCCAGCAAACAGGCTCGCGACTACATCCGCGTTTTCCTCTCTGGAGCCTCCGACGAGGTGCCTGACAAGCAGGGGCGCGTGACGATTCCGCCGGCGCTCCGGGAGTACGCAGGGCTCGGCCGGGAACTCGCCGTTATCGGTGCAGGAACCCGGGCGGAGATCTGGGACGCCCAGGCCTGGAACGAGTACCTCGCTGAAAAGGAAACGGCCTTCTCGGAGACCGACGACGCAATACCGGGGATTCTCTGAACCCCCACTGGAACCAAGCAGCACTGCACGATTCTTGATCGAGATCTCCAGCCGCCCATCCGGCTGTTTTCCTGGCTCACTTCCCCGGAGCCAGGCGGACGCAGGGTAGGCGCGGATGGGGATCTGGATCAAGAAGCGGCACGCGAAGCCAGCAACCGCACTCCACGAACCAGCCGGACAACGAAAGGACGCAGGCATGACGGACCCTGACCAGTCGAAGCCTACGTCCGAACGACATGTACCGGTCCTCAAGGACCGGTGCATCAATTTGTTGGCACCGGGATTCGAAGCGGCACGCAGCCGCGGCGAGACCCCCGTCGTCATTGACGCAACCCTCGGCATGGGCGGCCACTCCGAGGCAATGCTGCAGCGTTTCCCGGACCTGCACCTGATCGGCATCGACCGTGACGAGGAAGCCCTGGCCCTCGCGGGGGAGCGCCTCGAGCCCTTCGCCGGCCGGATCGACCTCGTGCACGCCGTGTACGACGAAATCCCTGAGATCCTGGCGGACCTCGGCTTCGAGGAAGTCCACGGGGTCCTCATGGACCTCGGAGTCTCCTCGCTCCAGCTGGACGAGCGGGAACGCGGCTTCGCGTACTCGTTCGACGCCCCGCTGGACATGCGCATGGACACCAGCCGCGGGCAGACTGCCGCCGACGTCGTCAACAACTACAGCGAAGAAGACCTGGTCCGGATCATCCGGAAGTGGGGCGAAGAGAAGTTCGCCGGCCGGATCGCCAACCGTATCGTCACCGCCCGCGCCGCGAAGCCCTTCACCACAACGGGGGAGCTCGTCGAGCAGATCCGTGATGTGGTCCCCGCCGGCGCTGCGAAATCAGGCGGACACCCCGCGAAGCGCACCTTCCAGGCGCTCCGGATCGAGGTCAACGAAGAACTCGACGTGCTGGAACGCGCAGTCCCCGCGGCCATCAGTGCGATCGCCGTCGGCGGCCGCGTTGTGGTCATGTCCTACCACTCGCTGGAGGACAAGATCGTGAAGGGCTTCTTCCAGGCAGGATCCAAATCCTCCGCGCCGCTCGGTTTCCCCGTGGAACTGGAAGAGCACAAGGCCGAGCTGAAAACCCTGACGAAGGGCACCGAGGTGCCCACCGCCGCCGAAATCGCCGAGAACCCACGCGCCGCCTCCGCCAGGCTCCGCGCCGTGGAACGCATCAAAGCCAGGAGGGCCGCATGAGCACCGCCGCTGTCAACAGATTCCCCGTTGCCACAGGCGCGACGGCCCGCGCCCTGCCCGGGATCACTCCCGGCACCGGCCCCTCCCGGAAAACCCGGACCCCGCTCTCCCTCGTCCGGTCAGCCCCGCGCAAACGCCGCGCGCCGTTCGTCGTGCTCTGCTTCGGCCTCCTCGCCGGGGCGCTGATGGCCGTGCTGGTCCTCAACATCTCCGTTTCCACCGCCCAGTACCAGCTGGTGCAGCTGCGCGGCGAGCAGTCCACGCTGACCAAGCAGAACCAGGACCTGACCCAGCAGGTGCAGAACTTCGACGCCCCGCAGAACCTGGCCGCCAAGGCCACCGAGCTGGGCATGGTCGCCTCCACCACCAAGGGCCAGATCGACCTTTCCACCCTGACCGTCACGGGCAAGGCCAAGCCCGCGGTGAAGGGTGACGCCCCCGGCGCCGTCATCGCCGCTCCGGCCGTGGCCGGACAACTCAGCGTCGTCCCGCCCGCCACTGTCAAAGAGCCGCTCGCAAACCGCAAGCTTCCTGAGGCGGCAGCAGCTGCTGCCGCAGCTGCCCCCGCAGCCGCTGCGCCGCCGGCCGCTGAGCCAGCAGCCGAGGCGGCAGCGGCCCCGCCGGCCGTCCCGGCCGCCCCCGCAGTCGAACTCCATGGGGGATCCGTTCCCGCGCCCGCGCAGAAGGTCCCCGGACAGTAACGCAGGACGGACCACCAGCCAGGCAAGCAGCAAGGAAACATCGTGGCGCAGAACACCGGCAAGGCACGCAAGGCGAAAACGCCAAGCGCGACCCGGCGGCTGCGGCTGGGCCTCGGCGTCATGCTGACGCTCCTGCTCGTCGTCGGCGGAAAACTCTTCCTGGTCCAGGGTCTTGACGTCGGAGGCATGGCCGAGGCCGCGCTCCAAAACAGGCTCACGCCCATTGAACTGCCCGCCGAGCGCGGCAGCATCCTGGACGCCAACGGCAATGTCCTTGCCAGCAGCGTGATCCGCTACAACCTCGTTGTCGACCAGACTGTCAATACCAAAACCGAGTCATTCCGCCGGCTGGAGCAGGTGGACGGCAAGGATGCGCTCGTCAAGGTCTCCCGGGATCAGGGCATCAACGAACTGGCCACCGTGCTGGGCATGGACAGGGACACCGTCAAGAACGCACTGACGGGGGACCAGCGCTACTTCATCGTGGCCAAAGACCTGAAGCCCGACGTCGAGGACCGCATCTCCAAGCTCCAGATTCCAGGCATCGTCACCGAAGGCACCAGCAAACGGGTGTACCCCAACGGCTCGGTGGCCGGCGGGATCGTCGGCTTCCTGAAGGACGGCACCACGGGCCAGGCCGGCCTGGAACAGACCCAGGACGAGATCCTCAAGGGCGCCCCCGGCAAACGGCTGTTCGAAATCGGTGCCGACGGGCTGCGCATCCCGGTCGGAGTGGACCAGTTGACCCCGGCTGTGAACGGCAAGGACATCAGGCTCACGCTGAACTCGGACCTCCAGTACTTCGCCCAGCAGGCCATCCAGAGCCAGCGGGACAAACTCAGCGCCGAGTGGGGCGTCGTCATCGTCCAGGACATCAGAACCGGGAACATCATCGCTATGGCGGACACCAACTCCCCGGACCCCAACGACCCCGGCAAGGTCGATGCCAAGGACCGCGGCGTACGCGCCGTGACTGCCGCCTACGAGCCCGGCTCGGTGGAAAAGATGATCACGGCCTCCGCCCTGATCGAGGAGGGCAAGTCGAGCCCGCTGGACAAGTTCACCATCCCGCCGTCGTACACCGTGGACGGGCAGTCGTTCAATGACTCCTTCACCCACGGCACCGAAGACCGCACCCTGGCCGGCATCCTGGGCTGGTCGATGAACACCGGCACGGTCATGGCCGGCCAGCGGCTCAGTAAGGAACAGCGCTACAACTGGCTGAAGAAGTTCGGCATCGGGGAAGCGCCAGACATTGGCCTCCCCGCCGAGGCCCAGGGTATCCTGACTCCCTATGAGCAATGGGACGGCCGCCAGGAGTACACGGTGCTGTTCGGCCAGGGCGTCTCGCAGTCCACGCTCCAGACTGTCCGGGCCTTCCAGAGCATCGCCAACAACGGCGTGATGCTCCAGCCGCGGCTGATCGACAGCTACATCAACCCGGACGGCTCCGAGGAAAAGGCGCCTGTGCAGGATCCCCGGGAAATAGTCTCCCCGGACACCGCCCGGCAGGTGCGGGACATCCTCGAGAGCGCCGTCACGGAGGGCCAGATCAAGGAAGCAGGGCTGGACGGTTACCGGGTCGGGGCGAAGACCGGCACCTCGCAATCGCCGTGCGACGACGGCACCGCCGGCTTCTGCGGCTTCACTGCATCGATGGTGGGGATGGCGCCGATGGACAATCCGCGGTTTATTGTTGAAGTGGTCCTGCAACGGCCCAAGGGCGACATCTACGGAATCTCGAATGGACCGGTCTTCCGGTCCGTCATGAGCCAGGCGCTGCGGACGTTCAACGTCCCGCCGTCCACCGGTCAGCCCGTCCGGCTTCCGCAGTACGCCAAGTAGCACCGCGCGAGAACCAGCACCACGAACGTCCGCCACGAACCTGTACCGGATAACTGAGCCTGCGGGCCGGAGTATTCCTCCGTGCGCAGCGCCAGATCCACCAGCACCACCAACGGAGATCCACGTGTCAGATCAGAATGCCCCCGGCGCTTCCGCCGCGTCGTCCGGTCCGGGGTCCCCCCCGGGCTTCCGGCCCACGGCGGTTGCTGCCGTGCCGCTGGCAACCATCGGTGATTCGATCGGCGTCGTTGTCCCCGGGACGTCCGGCTCCGTCGCGGTCACCGGGATCTCGCTGAATTCCCGTACCGTGCAGCCCGGAGACCTCTACGTTGCCCTGCCAGGCGCGAGCCGGCACGGTGCCGACTTCGTCTCCCAGGCCGTGGAGGCCGGGGCGGCCGCCGTGCTGACGGACGACGCCGGCGCGCGCCTGCTGGTCTTCTCCCACGACATCGCCGTGCCTGTGCTGCTGGCGGAGGAACCCCGCAGCCTCGTGGGCGCGCTGTCGGCCCTGATCTACCGGAGCAGGCCGGACGACTCCCCGGCCCCGGCCCTCTACGGCGTCACGGGCACCAACGGCAAGACCACCACCACGTACTTCATCAACGCCCTGCTGCAGGCGCTCGGAAAGAAGACCGGGCTGATCGGCACCATCGAGATCCTGGCCGGCGGCGAACCCATTCCCAGCCTCCTCACGACACCCGAGTCCACCGACGTCCACGCCCTGCTGGCCCTCATGCGCGAACGCGGCCTCGATGCGGCCTCGATGGAGGTCTCCTCGCACGCCGTCGCGTTCCACCGCGTGGACGGGGTCGTGTTCGACGTCGTCGGCTTCACCAACCTGACCCAGGACCACCTTGACCTGCACGGGAGCATGGAGGAGTACTTCCAGACGAAGGCGCAGCTCTTCACCCCCGGGCGGGCCCGCACCGCCGTCGTGACGGTCGACGACGACTGGGGCGTCAAGCTCGCCGCCGCCGCCGGCATCCCGGTCACCACACTGGCCACACACTCCGCCGGCGGGGCAACCGGAGTCCCCGCGGAAGCGGACTGGATGGTGCGCACACCGGTCCCGCGCGGACTCGGTACCGATTTCACCCTGCGCCACCGCGATGGCACCCAGTTGCGCGTGCACACCGGGCTGCCCGGCAGCTTCAATGTCGCCAACGCCGCGCTGGCCACGGCCATGGTGCTCGCGGGCGGCCACGGTGCCGCCGCCGTCCAGGCCGCCCTCGACGCGGCCGACCCCTTCACCGTCGCTGTTCCAGGCCGCATGCAGCTCGTCTCAACCGCCCCCGCGGCGGTGGTCGACTTCGCCCACAACCCGGACGCCTTGGCCCGGGCCCTCGAGGCCGTCCGCTCCCCGGAGCCGGGATCCCGGGTGGTCGTCGTCTTTGGTGCCACCGGACAGCGGGACCAGGGCAAACGGCCCGCCATGGGAGCCATCGCCGCACGGCTCGCCGACACCGTCATTGTCAGCGACGACGACCCGCACGATGAGGACGCCGCGGGGATCCGCGCCGACGTCCTGGCCGGTGCGATCGGGGCCAAAGACCGTGAGGGGCTGGAGTGCAGCATCCTTGAGGTCTTCCCGCGCGACGCCGCCATCCGGAAGGCCGTGGAACTCGCCGGCCCGGCCGACACGATCCTCGTCGCCGGACGGGGCCACGAAATTTGGCAGGAGGTCAAGGGCGTCAACCTCGCCCTTGACGACAGGGTGGAGCTCCGCTCCGCCTTGACAGCCCGGGGATTCACCGTTCTCGAAGACCAGCGGATAGAGTCCTAAACCGAGATGATTGCATTTACCGCGGCGGAAATCGCCGACATAACCAAAGGCCGGCTGGCCGCCGAACCGGGCATTACTCCCGGATCCGTGGTGACCGACTCCCGCGAAGCCACCCCGGGTTCCCTCTACGTCGCCAAGCCGGGGGAGAGCGCCGACGGCCACGACTTCGTCGCCGCGGCCTTCGAACGCGGCGCCGTGCTGGCTCTCGTCGAGCATGACGTCACGGACAGCGCAGGGCGCACCTACCCCGCCGTTGTGGTCCAGGACTCGGTCCTGGCGATGGGCGCCCTCGCCGCGGAGGCAGTCCGGCGGATCCGCGCCGGCCGCGCCGCCACCGGCGAGCCGCTGACCGTGATTGGCATCACCGGCTCGGCCGGAAAGACCACCACGAAAGACCTGCTGGCCGGGATCCTCGGCGCGGAAGGTGCGACCATTGCCCCGCAGGGTTCCTACAACGGCGAAGTAGGGGTCCCGCTGACCGTCTTCAAGGCCGGTCCTGACACCCGCTACCTCGTCATCGAGATGGGTGCCACAGGCGTCGGCCACATCCGCTACCTCGCCGAGATGGTCCGCCCCGACATCGGCGTGGTTCTCGGCGTCGGCACGGCCCACGCCGGCGAATTCGGCGGTGTCGAGAACATCGCCCTCGCCAAGGGCGAGCTCGTCGAAGCCCTTCCGGCCGGCGGCACCGCCGTCCTCAACCTGGACGACGCCCGCGTCGCCGCCATGGCGTCGCGGACCTCCGCGCCGGTCCTCGGCTTCTCCGCCCAGCCCGCCAAGGACGGCCAGCAGGCCGCCGTCCAGGCAGTCGGCGTCGGGCTGACTGCCGCCGGCAGCCCCGAGTTCGAACTGTTCCTGCCGGGCGGGAGCGCCGGGTACCACGTCTCAGCCAGGCTGATCGGTGCCCACCACACCGCCAACCTCCTGGCAGCGGCGGCCGCGGCCCACGCCGCCGGCGTCCCCGCCCCGCGGATCGCCGCCTCCCTCAGCGCCCAGACGGCCGCCAGCCGCTGGCGGATGGAACGCACCGAGCGGGCCGACGGCGTCACCGTCATCAACGATGCCTACAACGCCAACCCGGAATCCATGCGCGCCGCGCTGCGGACCCTCGCCGACCTCGGACGGGGCCGCCGGACCTGGGCCGTGCTCGGGGCAATGCTGGAACTGGGCCCGGATTCGATCCGCGAACACATGGCCGTGGGCACGCAGGTGGTCCGGCTCAACATCTCCCGGCTCGTCGTCGTCGGACGCGAGGCACGTTCGCTCTACGTCTCCGCCGTCAACGAGGGGTCCTGGGGCAACGAGTGCGTCTTCGCCGAGACCGCGGAGGAAGCCTACGAACTGCTGCAGGCCGAGCTCGAGCCCGGTGACCTGGTGCTGTTCAAGTCCTCCAACAGCATCGGGCTGCGGCACTTGGGCGATCGGATAGCATTACCCCCACAAGCCCCCGGGACCGCTGCCGGAACCGCCACTGAAGGGAGTGCGCTGCTGTGATTGCACTGCTGATGGGCGCTGGGCTGGCCCTGCTGTTTGCCTTCCTGGGCACCCCGGTCTTTATCCGCTTCCTGGTCCGGAAGAGCTACGGGCAATTCATCCGGGATGACGGACCCACCTCGCACCACACCAAGCGCGGCACCCCCACCATGGGAGGCACCGTCGTCGTCCTGGCGGTGCTCGCGAGCTACGGCATCACCCACCTCGTCATGTGGCTGATCAACCCGGCGTCACCGGGCCCGTCCGCCTCGGCCCTGCTGCTGCTGTTCCTGATGGTCGGCATGGGCCTGGTCGGCTTCCTGGATGACTTCATCAAGATCTCCAAGCAGCGGAGCCTGGGCCTGAACGCCAAGGCCAAGCTGATCCTGCAGGCCGCTGTGGGCATTATCTTTGCGGTCCTGGCGCTGCAGTTCCCGGACGAGGGCGGCGCGACACCGGCGTCCTACCAGATCTCCCTGGTCCGCGATATCCCGTGGCTGAACCTGGCCTTCGCCGGCACCGTCGTCGGCGCCATTCTCTTCGTGCTGTGGTCGAACCTGATCATCACCGCCGCCACCAACGGCGTGAACCTCACGGACGGCCTCGACGGTCTCGCCGCCGGCGCGTCCATTATGGTTTTCGGCGCCTACACCCTGATGGGGATCTGGCAGAGCAACCAGGCCTGCGGGTCCCCGCGGCAGGCCGGCGCCGGCTGCTACAGCGTCCGTGACCCGCTGGACCTGGCCCTGCTCGCGGCCATCCTCAGCGCGGCCCTGGTCGGCTTCCTGTGGTGGAACACGTCACCGGCAAAGATCTTCATGGGGGATACCGGATCACTCGCCATCGGCGGTGCCGTCGCCGGCTTCGCCATCCTGTCCCGGACCGAACTGCTGCTCGCCTTCATCGGCGGCCTCTTCGTCCTGATCACCCTCTCGGTGATCATCCAGGTCGGCTACTTCAAGATCACCAAGGGCAAACGGTTCTTCAAGATGGCCCCGCTCCAGCACCACTTTGAACTCAAAGGCTGGGCCGAGGTCACCGTCGTCGTCCGGTTCTGGATTTTGTGCGGACTCTTTGTGGCCGCCGGGATGGGCATCTTCTACGCCGAATGGGTGGTACTGCTGTGACTGGTCCTATTCCCGTACCCCTCGCCACCTCGCCCCGGCTCCAGGGCCTGGTCAGCTGGGACGCCGACTGGGCCGGGCTGCGGGTGGTCGTCACCGGCATCGGGATCTCCGGCTTCGCCGCCGCCGACACCCTGATCGAACTGGGCGCCCGCGTGGTCGTGGTGGATGCCGCCACCGGCCCCACGGCGCAAGCCCAGGCGGACACGCTGCGGATCGTCGGCGCGGCCGATGTCCTGTTGGGCGAGGACGCCGTGGAGTCCATTCCCCAAATTGACGGTGCCAGGCCGGACCTGGTCGTCACCTCTCCGGGCTGGCGCCCGGACCAGGCACTTCTTGCCGCCGCGGCCAGGGCCCACATCCCGGTCTGGGGCGACGTCGAACTCGCCTGGCGGCTGCGCGAACGCAAGGGACGCAAGACCGCGGACTGGCTCACGATCACCGGCACCAACGGCAAGACCACCACCGTCGGGCTCACCGAGTCGATGCTTCAGGCGGCAGGGCTGAAAGCTATCGCCGTCGGCAACGTCGGCACACCGATCCTGGACGCCCTGCGCGATCCGGTGGACTACGACGTCTTCGCCGTCGAACTTTCCAGCTTCCAGCTGCACTGGAGCGACTCCGTCTCGCCGGTCGCGAGCGTCTGCCTCAACGTCGCCGAGGACCACGTCGACTGGCACGGCTCCTACGCCTCCTACCTGGCGGACAAGGCCAAAGTCTACGAACACACCCAAAAGGCCTGCATCTACAACGCCGAGCAGATCGAAACCGAACGAATGGTGGAGGACGCCGACGTCGTCGAAGGCTGCCGGGCGGTGGCCTTCACAACCCTCGCGCCGGCCGTCAGCATGCTCGGCGTCGTCGAAGGACTCCTCGTGGACCGTGCCTTCATCGCCGAGCGCAAGGACAGCGCCGCCGAGCTTGCCTCCGTTTCGGACCTGGGCCCCGTGGCTCCGCGGCACATGGTGGCCAACGCCCTGGCTGCTGCAGCCCTGGTGCGGGCCTACGGCGTCGAGCCGGCCGCCGTCCGCAAGGGCCTGCTGAACTACCTGCCGGGGGAGCACCGCATCCAGCTCGTCGCCCGCCACAACGGTGTCCTGTGGGTCGACGACTCCAAGGCCACCAACCCGCATGCCGCCGCCGCGTCCCTTTCGGCGTTCGAGAACGTTGTGTGGATAGCGGGCGGGCTTTCCAAAGGCGTGAACTACGAGCCCCTCATCCAGGAGCACGCCAGCAGGCTCAAGGCCGTGGTCCTGATCGGCACCGACTCCAGCGATCTCCACTCCGCGCTGCAGCGACACGCGCCGGATGTCCCCGTGATCGGTGCGGGGAAGGGCGAAACTGAACACGTGCAGACTGCCGGAACGGCCGGCGCCGTAGCAGGACCCTCGCCGATTTTCGGCGAGACTGTGATGGCCCAGGCCGTAGCGTCGGCGGCGCAGCTCGCCGCCTCCGGTGACACTGTGCTCCTGGCCCCGGCCGCTGCATCCATGGATCAGTTCTCTTCCTACGCTCACCGTGGCGACGCCTTCATCGAAGCTGTCCGCGGGCTCGTGGAAGGGCAGGCTCAGACCAGCGAGGAGTAACAATGGTCAGCACGCCCACACGTACCCCCGCGGCCGCACCGGCCGCACCACAGCAACCCGCCGCGACGGCGCCGCGTGTCCGGCTGCACACCGGCCCGCTTGCCGCCGGCCGGAGGATCCGGGGCTGGTACCAGGGATTCTGGTCCGCCCTGGAAGGAACGGGGAAGTCCCGCAACGGCTCCACCTACTACCTGATCCTGGGGTCCACCCTCGCGCTCACGGCGATCGGCATCCTGATGGTGCTGTCCGCTTCCAGCGTCGAGGCCATCGCGGCAGGCGAATCGCCCTACACGGCCGCCCTCAAACAGGGGATGTTCGCCGGGATCGGCCTTTTCGGCATGTTCCTGCTCTCGCGGGTCAACGTCGTGTGGCTCAAGCGCGGCGCCTGGATCGCCATCATTGTGGCGTTCGTGCTGCTGGGGCTCGTCCTGCTCGTCGGCCGCAGCGCCCTCGGCAACCAGAACTGGATCGACGTCGGGCCCTTCACCTTCCAGCCCTCCGAGGCGGCCAAACTGGCGCTTGCCCTCTGGATGGCCACGGTGCTGGACCGCAAAGCCAAGCTCCTGTCCCAGACGAAGCACGTCCTCGTCCCCGTCGTGCTCCCGGGAGCCGCCGGAGTGATCGGACTCATCCTCATGGGCAACGACCTCGGCACCGCCATGATCGTCATGATGATCACAGCGGCCGCCCTGTTCTTCGCCGGAGTGCGGCTCTACCTGTTCGGCATTGCCGGCGTCATCCTCGCCGCGGGTACCATCATCCTGGCCATCACCAGCCCCAACCGCGTGTGCCGCATCCTGTCCTGGACCGGGCAGACCTGCGCCGACGGCTCCGACCTGAACTACCAGTCCACCAACGGCCTGTACGGGCTCGCCTCGGGCGGCTGGTTCGGGGTGGGGCTGGGCCAAAGCCGGCAGAAGTACAGCTGGATCCCGGAAGCCCACAACGACTTCATCTTCGCCATCATCGGCGAGGAGCTCGGGCTCGTCGGGACCCTCGTGGTGCTGGTCCTGTTCGCCATCCTGGGCACCGCCATCTACCGCGTCGTGGTGGCCCAGAAGAACATGTTCCACCGCGTTCTGGCAGGCACCATCATGGTCTGGCTGCTCGGCCAGGCGACGGTCAACATGGCCGTGGTCACCGGGCTGGCCCCCGTCGTGGGAATCCCGCTCCCGTTCATTTCCTACGGCGGCTCGGCCCTGCTGATGTCGCTGTGCGCGATCGGCGTAGTCTTGTCCCTGGCCCGGGCGCAGATGGCACCCGGACTCCAGCCGGACCGGCTGTTCAGGTTCGGTCCCGCCGGACTGGCGGCGTCCCTGCGGAAGCGGATCGCTGCGCGCGGCGCGGCCGCCACCACCAGCAGGCCCGGGAAGGATCCCGCGGCCAAGGCGGTCGGCACCGCCACTGCCAAGCCCGCAGCCCCCCGAACGCCGGCCAGCCGAAAGCCGGCCACCCGGACCCCCGCCCCCAGCAATCCTGCACGAAAGCGTAAATAGGCCTCCATGAACATTGAGTTGTCTTTGTCCGTCGTCCTTGCCGGCGGCGGAACAGCCGGGCACATCAGCCCGCTCCTGGCCATCGCGAACGCACTCCGCGAGGCCCGTCCCGGCGTGCGGCTCCTCGCCGTGGGAACACCGGGCGGGATGGAGGCCCGGCTGGTCCCGGCCGCGGGGCTGGACCTCGCCACGATCAGCCGGGTGCCCTTCCCCCGACGTCCGTCGCTGGACCTGTTGCGGCTGCCCGGCCGGCTGGTCGGCGCCGTCAAGCAGGCCGGCGTCATCCTCGACGAGGCCGACGCCGACGTCCTGGTCGGCGTCGGCGGCTATGTCTGCACCCCGATGTACCTCGCCGCACGGCGCCGGAAGATCCCCATCGTCATCCACGAGGCGAACACCCGCCCGGGGCTCGCGAACCGCGTGGGCGCACGCCTGGGCGGACACGTCGCCGTGGCCTTCGCAGCAACACCCCTGGGCGCCTCCCGGCACGTTGGCATGCCGATGCGCAGGGAAATTTCCGGCCTTGACCGGACCGCCGCCCGGCCCGCGGCCCGGGCAGCCCTCGGCCTGGACCCGGACCGTCCGGCCCTGATTGTCACCGGCGGCTCCTCGGGCGCCCAGAGCATCAACCGCACCATCGCCGCATCGCTCGGACTTCTCTCGGAGGCCGGCATCCAGACCCTGCACATCACCGGACGCGGCAAGGCCGTCCACGATGCCGGCGGCAAGCCGCTCGCGGCCCCCGGCTACCAGCAGCGTGAATACGTGGACGGAATGGAAACGGTGTACGCCGCCGCCGACCTGCTGCTGGCCCGCTCCGGCGCCGCGACCGTCTGCGAGGTCGCCGCCGTCGGCCTTCCCGCCGTCTTCGTTCCACTGCCCATCGGCAACGGCGAGCAGGCACTGAACGCCGCCGGACTCGTGGAGGCAGGAGGCGCCCTGCTCGTGGAGGACAGCACGTTTTCCCCCGGCTGGGTCCGCGAACACATCATCCCGCTGCTCCAGGACCCCGACCGGCTCGCCCGGATGGCGGCCAGTGCCGAAAAGCTCGGCATCCGGGACGCCGACCGGCGCATGGCCGATCTCGTCCTGGAAGCAGCACAGCAGGAAGCAGTAGCGAAATGACGGAGCCAGAACACCACCACGCCCGCACGGCTGCCCGCACCGGGGAGTCCCTCGGACGTGTCCACTTCATCGGCATCGGCGGCGTCGGGATGTCCGCCGTGGCCCGCATCATGGTGGCCCGCGGCCTGCCGGTCAGCGGCTCAGACGCCAAGGACCTCCCGGTCATGGCGGACCTGGCCGCCGCCGGGGCCAGGATCTGTGTCGGCTACGACGCCGCCAACCTCGGTGACGCGCAAAGTGTGGTCGCCGGCTCGGCCATCCGCGCAGACAACCCTGAGCTGGCCGCCGCACGGGCCGCCGGGCTCCCAGTGCTGCACCGCTCCGAGGCACTGGCGGCTGCCATGGCGGAGGACACCGCCGTCACCGTGGCCGGCACCCACGGCAAGTCCACCACGACGTCGATGATCACCGTCCTCCTGCAGGGCGCGGGACTGGACCCGTCCTTCGCCATCGGCGCGAATGTTCCCGCGCTCGGCGTCAACGCCGCCAGCGGCAGCACCCCGATCTTCGTCGCCGAAGCCGACGAATCCGACGGCTCCTTCCTGAATTACCGTCCGCAGATCGCCGTCGTGACCAACGTCGAACCTGACCACCTCGATTACTACGGCACCGCCGAGGCCGTCTACGCCTCCTTTGACCGCTTCACCGCACTGCTCCCGGCCGACGGTGTGCTGGTCGCATGCGCGGACGACGCCGGAGCCAGGGCACTTGCCCAGCGGACACTCGAGCGCGGCAACACACGCGTCGTGCTTTACGGCACCGGCGGTGACGCCCAGCTCCTGCTGCACGACGGCGGCCCGGGCGACGTCTCGATCACCACCCCGGCCGGACGCTTCGCCCTCGACCTGCACGTTCCCGGGCGGCACAACGCCCTCAACGCGGCGGCCGCTTTCGCCGTCGCCCTGGAACTCGGTGTGGACCCCGGCACTGCCGCCGGTGCCCTGGCCGCCTTCACCGGTGCGTCCCGGCGCTTCGAATTCAAGGGCGGGGGCCGCGGGGTCCGGGTCTACGACGACTACGCCCACCACCCCACCGAAGTGCGGGCCGCCCTCGCCGCGGCGCGGTCGGTGGCCGGCGGCCACAAGCTGCACGTCCTCTTCCAGCCGCACCTGTTCTCCCGGACCCGGGAGTTCGCCGCGGAGTTCGCCGCAGCGCTCAACACCGCCGACACCGCCCTGGTCCTGGACATCTACCCCGCCCGCGAGGACCCGATTCCGGGGGTCAGCAGCCAGCTGATCGCCGCACACCTTGGCGCCGGCGGCCGGCTCGTCGGCCCGGGCGAAGAGGCCGTGCAGTCGGTGGTGTCCGCCGCGGGGCCGGGGGACATAGTGCTCACGGTCGGCGCCGGCGACGTCACGGCCTACGGGCCGCTGATTGTGGCGGCCCTCAACGACGGTTCTTTCGGTGCCTAGCACCCGCAGGCCCGGCTACAAGGCAGGCGCGGGCCGCCCGCCGTCGGAGCGCGGTGACTCGGCGTCAGCCGACGTCATCTCCGCGTCCAAGGACAGCGCCGCAACCGGCCCCGCCGTCCGCACCCCGCCCGCTCCGGACAACGTATTGACCTTTCCGGAACCCAAGGCCAAACGCCGCAAGCGCATCCTGCTGGGTACCGTCGGCGCCCTGGCGGTACTGATCGCAGGGATTCTCGCCGCCGCTGTCTACTCGCCCGTCCTGGCGCTGCAGACGGTCACCGTGGAGGGCACCAAACTGCTGACCGCGGACCAGATCAAGACGGCCCTCGCGCCGCTGCAGGGCAAGCCGCTGCCGCAGATCAGCGACGGCGACGTCACCGCCCTCCTGCAGCCTCTCGTCCAGGTCAAGGAAGTCACCGTCCAGGCCCGCCCGCCCTCGACGCTGCAGGTCAAGGTGGCTGAACGCGTGCCGGTCGCCCTGGTCAGGCAGGGTGAGGCACACCAGCTGGTCGATGCCGACGGGGTGAAGCTCAGCGACACCGCGGACCCGGCCTCGATCCCCCTTCCGGTCATCGACGGCGGAAACGGTACCCTGCCCAAGGACCTGTTCCATGCCATCACCGGGGTCCTGGGGGCGTTGCCCGCCGACGTGCTGGCCCGGCTCTCCAGCGCCTCGGCGAAGTCGGCGGACGCCGTCGAACTCAAACTCGTTGACGGCCAGACCATTGTGTGGGGCAACGCGGGGGAGAAGGAGCTCAAGGCAAAGGTCCTCGAGGCCCTGCTGAAGGCCCCCGCCGACCCGAAAAACCCGGTCCGGGTCTACGACGTCAGCGTGCCCCGGCACCCGGTCACCCGATAGCCGCGAATCACTGAGCCGGGGAAGGGCAGCGGGACCTGCACTGTCCCCGCCCCGCCTCCGGCCGCAGGCACCACGGCAGGACCAAAAGAGGCTATTTCAGCGGTATTCCTGCGACACGCGGGGCCGGTTATTGAATGTCATCTACATAGGAAATAGCGTCACAGCATGAGTTACTTGACATAACTATAACCTTCAACTCGAAGGTTAAGGTTGAAAGCTTCAAGCCCGACTCCATCAGTTTTCGCAATAGAACACGAACAAGGGACACGTAACGTGGCAGCTCCGCAGAATTACTTGGCCGTCATCAAGGTCGTCGGCATCGGCGGCGGTGGCGTGAACGCAGTCAACCGCATGATCGAGGTCGGTCTTCGCGGCGTCGAATTCATCGCGGTCAACACCGATGCGCAGGCATTGTTGATGAGCGATGCAGACGTCAAGCTCGACATCGGGCGTGAGCTGACGCGCGGCCTGGGAGCCGGTGCGAACCCCGAGGTCGGCCGGCAGGCCGCCGAGGACCATGCCGAGGAAATCGAAGAGGTCATCCGCGGCGCTGACATGGTCTTCGTCACCGCCGGCGAAGGCGGCGGTACCGGCACCGGCGGCGCGCCCGTCGTGGCCCGCATCGCACGCTCGCTCGGCGCACTGACGATCGGCGTTGTCACCCGCCCCTTCACTTTCGAAGGCCGCCGCCGCGCCGGCTCCGCCGAGGCGGGCATCGACGCCCTCCGGGACGAAGTCGACACACTCATCGTCATCCCGAACGACCGCCTGCTGTCCATCAGCGACCGCAACGTCTCCGTCCTTGACGCGTTCCGTTCCGCCGACCAGGTTCTGCTGTCCGGCGTCCAGGGCATCACTGACCTGATCACCACCCCCGGCCTGATCAACCTTGACTTCGCCGACGTCAAGTCGGTCATGCAGGGCGCAGGCTCCGCACTGATGGGCATCGGCTCGGCGCGCGGCGAAGACCGCGCCGTCAAGGCTGCGGAGCTCGCCATCGCCTCCCCGCTGCTGGAAGCATCGATTGACGGAGCCCATGGCGTCCTGCTGTCCATCCAGGGCGGTTCGGACCTTGGCCTCTTCGAGATCAACGAGGCCGCCCGCCTGGTCCAGGAAGTCGCCCACCCCGAGGCCAACATCATCTTTGGTGCCGTCATCGACGACGCCCTCGGCGACGAGGCCCGTGTCACCGTCATCGCGGCCGGCTTCGACGACGTCAAGGCCACCTCGCCGTCCATGGATCAGTCGCTTCCGCAGTCGGCCCCGCAGCGTCCGGCGGCGCCGGCAGCAGCCCCCGCACCGGTCCAGGCCCCGTCCTCGGCCCACGTCCAGCCGCTGCACGCCACGGTCGGCGCCTCGGGTTACGGCGCCTCGGGTTACGGCGGCTGGGGCCAGCAGCGACCGTCCGCAGTTCCGGCAGACTCCGGCTTCGACGTGGACCTGCCGTCCGTAGTGGAGCCGGACCTGTCCGGCCGCCACTCCGATGACCTGGACGTCCCTGACTTCCTCAAGTAGGTCCCGGCGTAGATCCTGAACCACCATGGCACTGCTGTCCGGCAGTGCCATGGTGTTTTTTGTTAGGATCACAGTCCTGAAACAAAGCAGTTGTACAAGAGTTTGGCGGTGTTCTGAGTGTTCTCGTGGCGGGCTGAAGTCCGGCCTGGCGTCTGGGTGGCTTTCACCGACGCCGCTGCCGGCAATCTCGCGCTCCATGTCGGCGACGTTCCGGCGGATGTCGGGCGCCGGCGCAGGGACCTCGAAGTGGCGCTGGGCCTCGGCTCCCGTCGCTTCCAGTACATGAACCAGGTGCACGGCAACGACGTCGCCGGCATCGGGGCCGCCACTGATCCCGTAACTGCTGATCCAAGAACTGCTGATCCCGTCACAGCTGAAGCCCCGACTGCGGATGCCATGGTGTCCCTCGGGGAGCCCCTGGCCGTGATGGTGGCCGACTGCGTGCCGATCGTCCTGGTGGGGGACAGGGCCGGCGGGCAGCGCCCCGTCCTGGCCGTCGTGCACGCCGGCCGCCCCGGCGTCGCGTCCGGCGTGGTCCCCGCGGCCGTCGCGCGCATGCGGGGGCTCGGCGCGTCAGCGCTCAGCGCCTGGATCGGCCCGTCCGTCTGCGGGAACTGCTACGAGGTTCCTGCGGACATGTGCGAGGACGTCGCCGCCCGCGTGGCCGCGGCCCGGTGCACCTCATCCCGCGGCACCCCCGGCCTGGACCTGCCGGCCGCCGTCCGCAGCCAGCTGCGGGACGCCGGCGTTGTGGTCGAATACTCCGGGCATTGCACCCTGGAGGACACCAACCTTTTCTCCTACCGCCGCGACCCGAACACCGGACGGTTCGCCGGGCTCGTCTGGACGGACGCCGGGACGGGGCAGCCGTGAACGGCCAGGTGAATGAGCCGACGCGGGGGCCGGACACCGCAACCGGCCGGCCCGATGCCCGGCTGGAACAGCTCAGGGAGCGGCTCGCCGCCGTCCGGCAGCGCATCGACACTGCCGTTGCGGCCGCCGGACGGCAGGAGCGCCCGCCCCAGCTGATCGTGGTCACCAAGTTCCACCCCGCCGAGGATGTCCGGCGGCTCGCCGCACTCGGCATCGCGGACGTCGGGGAGAACCGGGACCAGGAAGCAGCGGAGAAGTCCGCTGCGCTGCGTGGACTGGATCTTCGCTGGCACTTCATCGGCCAGCTGCAGAGCAACAAGGCAAAGTCCGTCGTGAAGTACGCCCACGCGGTGCACTCCGTGGACCGGCCGCAGCTGGCCAGTGCCCTGGCCAGGGCCATGGCGGCCGAACAGGAACGAACCGGGCGGGAGCCACTGGACTGCTTCATCCAGGTCAGCCTCGACGACGACGCCGGCGGTCACCGCGGAGGCGCACTTCCGGCATATGTCCCGGCCCTGGCCGAACAGCTGGCCGGGGCGGAAGGACTCCGGCTCGCCGGCGTGATGGCGGTCGCCCCCTTCGGTGCGGATCCGGCCCCGGCTTTCGAGAAGCTCGCGGAGCTTTCCGCCCGGCTGACCGCCGTCCACCCCGGAGCCTCCGGCATTTCCGCGGGCATGAGCCAGGACCTGGAAGAGGCCGTCCGGTTCGGGGCGACACACCTTCGCGTTGGCTCCGATATTCTCGGTCCGCGTCCGGCGTTGCGGTAGGTTCAACGTATTGGAAGGTAATGGCGGGGATTCCAAGGCTGCTAAGTCATTGATCGGCCCGCTGACGGACACGATTAGGAGTCGACCATGGCCGGCGCTCTGCGCAAGACAATGATCTATCTTGGGCTCGCCGATGGCGACGAACACTACGAGTCCGAGCACCAAACATCGCACAAGGATGAGGACGATTCCATGGAGCATGACCGCGAGGAACGCCGCGCACCCGCGCCCGTCCGCGAGGCCCCCAGGGAAGAGTCCTACGCCGCTGAAGAGGAATATCGCGCACCTGTGACACCCATCAAGCGAGCGGCTTCGAGCCGCGAAGAGCACACCGGACTCCGCCAGATCACCACGATCCACCCGCGGTCCTACAACGACGCCAAACTCATCGGTGAGAGCTTCCGTGACGGCATCCCCGTCATCATGAACGTCACGGACATGGGTGAAGCGGACGCGAAGCGGCTCGTCGACTTCTCTGCCGGATTGGTCTTCGGACTTCGCGGCAGCATCGAGCGCGTCACGAACAAGGTCTTCCTGCTGTCGCCGTCGTACGTTGAAGTCATCGGCGACGACAAGAAGGTCAGCGAGACCCAGGCGGCCTTTTTCAACCAGAGCTAGATCCGGATTCTCCCGAAGGATGCCAGGCAAGGACACCTTGTCTGGCATCCTTGCTGAATTATCCGTGTTGAAATAGAGGCGTAACTATCAAGAGGACACTGCGGTTTCCGGAATGAACATGGAGATATGAGTTAACTCATGGGAATTGTTTTCGGACTTGTCTATATCGCCCTGCTGTTGTTCCTGGTTGCCCTCATCATCCGGCTGATTTTCGACTGGGTGCAGATGTTCGCACGAAGCTGGCGGCCGCGCGGCGCGGCGCTCGTCACCGCCCACGCTGTGTATTCGGTCACAGACAAGCCCATCAAGCTGCTTCGGCGGCTCATTCCGCCGCTGCGGCTGGGCGGAATGTCACTGGACCTCGGCTTCCTGCTGTTGTTCGTGGCAGTCACCATAGCCATGGCGGTTGCCAAGTACCTGGTGTTCGCCCAGCCCATCTCAGCGTAGGCGGGCGGCGGACCCGGTCCGCGGCCCGAAACAGATATAAACTCCGGTTTGACACTGCGGTGTTGAATTAGAGGAACCAGACCATATTTAGTACCGTAGTTTTGACGGCCGGAAGGCCTACTGACTAACTAGACCAACGAGGTGACCAGATGGCTTTGACGCCAGAAGACGTTGTCAACAAGCGCTTTCAGCCGACCAAGTTCCGCGAAGGCTACGACCAGGATGAAGTTGATGACTTCCTGGACGAGATCGTCGTCGAACTGCGACGCCTGAACCAGGAGAACGACGAGCTGCGCAAGAAGCTCGCCGAACTGGGCGCCGGCACGCCTGCCAGCTCCGCCGCCGCGGCTCCCGTCGTGGAAAAGGTTCCGGCACCCGTCAAGGCCGAGAAGGAAGACCGCGCCAAGGCTGAAGCTGAGGCCAAGGCCGCTGAAGCCGCCAAGGCTGCTGAAGTTGCCAAGAAGAAGGAAGCCGAGCAGGCAGCTGCCCCGGCACGCGCCGCCGCCACCCCGGCAGCCGAGTCCGCTGCGGGCCTGCTGGCAATGGCGCAGCAGATGCACGACAAACACGTCGCCGACGGCGAGCAGCAGCGCGACAGGATCATCGCCGAAGCGCAGATCGAAGCCAGCAGCCTCGTCAACGACGCCCAGGAGAAGTCCCGCAAGATCCTCGGTGCCCTCGAGCAGCAGCGCTCCGTCCTGGAACGCAAGGTCGAGCAGCTCCGCGGCTTCGAGCGCGACTACCGTTCACGCCTGAAGGCCTACATCGAAGGCCAGCTGCGTGACCTGGATGCCCGTGGCTCCGTGGCTGCCCCTGAGGTCGAAGCCAGCAGCTAAGGTATTTAGCAAGTATTCTGAAAGCCGGTGGCTGAGGATTCCTCGGCCGCCGGCTTTTGGCATTAACCGCCGGGTCCGCCCGCGGCCGTGCCCAAGCACCCGGTTCCCAGTCCCCGCACTGGCTCGTGAACGAAAGCCTTATGACTGACGCACCATCACCTGACCCAACGCAGCCCGCCGAGTCCGCGCAAACCATTCCCGCCGGGCCCCGGCCGCGGCGGGCCCTGCTGCTCGCCGTCTTCTTTGGCCTGGCGCTGTTCGCCTACGTCTTCGACCAGCTCACCAAACTGTGGGTCACCGGCAACATGACCGAGGGCGAGCGGATCCCCGTCCTGCCGCCGCTGCTGCACTGGTACTACATCCGCAACTCCGGTGCCGCCTTCTCAATCGGCGAGAACGTCACCTGGGTGTTCACCATCATCATGACCGCAGTATCGATCGCCATCCTGGCGCAGCTGCGGAAACTCGGATCGCTCTGGTGGGCGCTGGCGCTCGGGCTGTTGCTCGGCGGTGCCCTCGGCAACCTCACGGACCGCCTGTTCCGCGAACCTTCGTTCGCCATGGGCCACGTCGTGGACTTCATCCAGCTTCCCAATTTCGCGATTTTCAACATCGCCGACTCAGCCGTTGTGTGCTCCGTGGTGATCATCTGCCTGCTGACGCTGCGCGGAATCTCCCTGGACGGCTCACACCCGACCAAGGACACAGTGAAACATGACTCCTGAGCACCCGGTGCCCGGACACAGCACGCCCGACGACCTGACACCGGACGGGTCCTTGCCGGCCGGGACGCTGCCCGAAGACATCCTCCCGGAAGACATCGACGACGCCGGGGCCGGGGACGGGGCCAACGGGGCGTCCGCGACGGCCGCGTCATCGTTCCGCTTCGTGGTCCCCGACGAACTCGCAGGCACCCGGGTGGATGCCGGGCTGGCGAAACTCATGGACATTTCCCGCTCGCAGGCCGCCACACTGATCGCCGAGGGCAGCGTCATCAGCCAGGACAAAGCGGTCGGAAAATCGCTCAAGCTTGCCCCCGGCACCGTGCTCGACGTCGCCGTCCCGGAGCGCCGGGACCCCCTGGAAATTGTGGAGGAAGTCGTGGAGGACCTGTTCATCCTGCTGGACGATGACGAATTTGTCGTCATCGACAAACCGGTCGGTGTGGCCGCCCATCCCTCGCCGGGCTGGGTGGGACCCACCGTCGTCGGCGGGCTCGCCGGCCTCGGCTACCGGATCTCCACCTCCGGTTCACAGGAGCGCGCCGGCATCGTCCACCGGCTCGACGTCGGGACCTCCGGGGTGATGGTGGTCGCCAAGACGGAAAGGGCGTACACGGCCCTCAAGCGTGCCTTCAAGGAACGCACCGTGGACAAGGTCTACCACGCCGTCGTGCAGGGCCTGCCGGACCCGCTGGCCGGCACCATAGACGCGCCGATCGGCCGCCACCCTGGCCACGACTGGCGCTTCGCCGTGATCGAGGACGGCCGGGACTCCATCACGCACTACGAGGTCCTTGAGGCGTTCGGCAAGGCCTCGCTCGTGGAAGTCCACCTCGAGACCGGCCGCACGCACCAGATCCGGGTCCACTTCTCCGCGCTGCGCCACCCCTGCGCGGGCGACCTGACCTACGGCGCTGACCCGCGGCTCGCCGCCACGCTGGGACTCACCCGGCAGTGGCTGCACGCCCGGCAGCTGTCCTTCGACCACCCCCGGACGGGGGAGCGGGTCACGGTCACCAGCGAGTACCCGCAGGACCTGCGCTACGCGCTGGAGGTCCTGGAGTCCGGACAGGCCTGACGGGCCCCTGTGGCCGCCGGGTTGGACCTGTCCAATCGGGTGGCCGACGGAGTGCCGCGTGGAATGACCGGCGCGCGGCACTAGAATGATTCGGTGACTTCCAGCAACGACTCGTTTGTCCATCTCCACAACCACACCGAGTACTCGATGCTGGACGGCGCCGCCCGGCTCAGTGAACTGTTCGACGAAACCGAACGGCTCGGCATGCCGGCCCTTGCCACAACGGACCACGGTTACCTGTTCGGTGCCTTCGATTTCTGGAAGCGGGCCACGGACCAGGGCATCAAGCCGATCATCGGCGTCGAGGCCTATGTGACCCCAGGCACCGCGCGCACGGACAAGACCCGCGTCCGCTGGGGCGAGGAGAACCAGCGCAAGGACGACATCTCCGGCGGTGGCGCCTACACCCACATGACGCTGCTCAGCTACAACAACGTGGGCATGCGGAACCTGTTCCGGGCCTCCTCGATCGCGTCCCTTGATTCGGTCTTCGGCAAATGGCCCCGCCTGGACCGCGAACTTCTGAACACCTATGCGGATGGCCTGATTGCGACCACCGGTTGCCCGTCCGGTGAGGTCCAGACCCGGCTCAGGCTCGGCCAGTACCGGGAAGCCGTCGAAGCGGCCGCCGAGTTCCGCGACATCTTCGGCGCCGAGAACTACTTCTGCGAACTCATGGACCATGGCCTGGACATCGAGCGGCGCGTCACGGGGGACCTGCTGCGCCTGGCCAAGGAACTGAACCTTCCGCTCGTGGCCACCAACGATCTCCACTACACGCACGAGCACGACGCGAAGGCGCACGAGGCCCTGTTGGCCATCCAGTCCGGTTCCACCCTCCTGGAGCCGACGTACGACAACGGCGGCTCGCGCTTCGCCTTCTCCGGCAGCGGGTACTACCTGAAGTCACCGCAGGAAATGCGGGAGCTGTTCCGCGACCACCCGGAGGCGTGCGACAACACACTCCTGATCGCCGAGCGCTGCGAAGTCTCGTTCAACACCGGCGCCAACTACATGCCCCGGTTCCCCTGCCCGGAGGGGGAGGACGAAACGTCCTGGCTGGTCAAGGAAGTCGACAAGGGACTCCGTTACCGCTACCCCCAGGGCATCCCGGACAAGGTCCGCACCCAGGCGGACTACGAACTCGGCGTCATCACGTCCATGGGTTTCCCGGGCTACTTCCTGGTGGTGGCCGACTTCATCAACTGGGCCAAGAACAACGGCATCCGGGTGGGTCCC
This sequence comes from Pseudarthrobacter kochi, assembly GCF_055412805.1. Lineage (NCBI taxonomy): Bacteria > Bacillati > Actinomycetota > Actinomycetes > Micrococcales > Micrococcaceae > Pseudarthrobacter > Pseudarthrobacter kochi. Next base: position 28,042 of record NZ_JBVAYV010000018.1, on the reverse strand, counting down.
GGACGAGGCTCGGGCGCAGGCTCGATGGTGGCGTACGCCATGCGCATCACCGACCTCGATCCGCTGCACCACGGCCTGATCTTCGAGCGCTTCCTCAACCCGGACCGCGTCTCCATGCCTGACTTCGACGTCGACTTCGATGACCGGCGCCGCTCCGAGGTGATCGACTACGTCACGCGTAAATACGGGGACGAACGCGTCGCGATGATCGTCACCTACGGCACCATCAAGACCAAGCAGGCCCTCAAGGACTCCTCGCGCGTGCTGGGCTACCCGTTCAGCATGGGCGAGCAGCTGACCAAGGCGCTGCCGCCGGCCGTGATGGCCAAGGACATCCCGCTGGCCGACATTCAGAACAAGGACTCCAAGCGCTACAGCGAGGCCGGGGACTTCCGCCAGCTGATCGCCACGGACCCGGAAGCCGCCAAGGTGTTCGAAACGGCGCTCGGCATCGAGGGCCTGAAACGCCAGTGGGGTGTCCACGCGGCCGGCGTCATCATGTCCTCGGACCCCATCATCGACGTCATCCCGGTCATGCGCCGCTTCCAGGATGGCCAGGTCATCACCCAGTTCGACTACCCGACGTCCGAGGGCCTCGGCCTGATCAAGATGGACTTCCTGGGCCTGCGGAACCTGACGATCATTTCCGACGCCCTGGAAAACATCAAAATGAACCGCGGGATCGACCTCGACCTGGAGTCCCTGGAACTGGACGACGTGGCGTCGTACGAGCTGCTCGCCCGCGGCGACACCCTGGGGGTGTTCCAGCTCGACGGCGGCCCGATGCGCTCCCTGCTCAAGCTGATGAAGCCTGACAACTTCGAAGACATCTCCGCCGTCCTGGCGCTCTACCGGCCCGGACCCATGGGTGCCAACGCGCACACCGACTACGCCCTGCGCAAGAACAAAATCCAGGAAGTCATCCCGATCCACCCGGAGCTCGAGGAACCGCTCTCCGAGATCCTCGGTGGCACCTACGGCCTGATCGTGTACCAGGAGCAGGTCATGGCCGTGGCGCAGAAGCTCGCCGGCTACACGCTGGGCCAGGCCGACATCCTGCGCCGCGCCATGGGCAAGAAAAAGAAATCGGAGCTGGACAAGCAGTTCGCCGGCTTCTCCCAGGGCATGCAGGACAACGGCTACTCCATGGCTGCAGTCAAGACCCTCTGGGACATCCTGCTGCCGTTCTCCGACTACGCCTTCAACAAGGCGCACTCGGCCGCCTACGGCGTGATCTCCTACTGGACCGCCTACCTGAAGGCGCACTACGCGCCGGAGTACATGGCGGCCCTGCTCACCTCGGTCGGCGACGACAAGGACAAATCGGCCATCTACCTCAACGAATGCCGGCGCATGGGCATCACAGTCCTGCCGCCGGACGTCAACGAGTCAGCGCTGAACTTCACCCCGGTCGGCACCGATATCCGCTTCGGCATGGGGGCCATCCGCAACGTCGGCGTCAACGCCGTCGAAGCCATGGTGGCGGCCCGCGAAAAAGAGGGCGCCTACACGTCCTTCAAGGACTACCTCGTGAAGGTCCCGGCCGTGGTGTGCAACAAGCGCACCATCGAATCCCTGATCAAGGCCGGCGCCTTCGACTCCCTGAACCACCACCGGCGCGCCCTGGCCATGATCCATGAAGAAGCCATCGACTCGGTCATCACCCTCAAACGCAACGAGGCGATCGGCCAGTTCGACCTCTTCGCCGGTTTCGACGAGGCCGAATCCGAGGCGTCCCTGAGCATCGAAATTCCGGACCTTCCCGAATGGGAGAAAAAAGACAAGCTCTCCTTCGAACGGGACATGCTGGGTCTGTACGTCTCGGATCACCCGCTGCAGGGGCTCGAAGGGGTCCTGAGCCAGCATGCCGACCAGTCCATCACCTCGATCATCGCCGAGGACGGCCCGCACGACGGCGCCATCGTCACCATCGCCGGCATGATCACCTCACTGAGCCGCCGGATCGCGAAAGCCAGCGGCAACGCCTACGCCCGTGCCGAGATCGAGGACCTGGGCGGTTCGGTCGAGGTCATGTTCTTCGGCCAGGTCTACGGGCCCATCGCTTCGGTGCTGGCAGAGGACCTGATCGTCGTCGTCAAGGGGCGGCTGCAGCGCCGCGATGACGGCGCCGTCGCCCTGAACTGCATGGAACTGTCCGTCCCGGACCTCAGCGAGGGCCTCAACGGCCCGCTCGTGATCACCATGCCGACACACAAGGCGACCGAAGCCGTCGTGACCGAACTCGGAGACGTGCTGCGGACCCACCGCGGCAAATCCGAAGTCCGGCTGCACCTGCAGGGTGACACCCGGGTGGAAGTCATGGGCCTGCCCGTGCACCTGAGGGTCAATCCGAGCCCGTCGCTGTTCGGCGACCTCAAGGTGTTGCTCGGCCCCACCTGCCTGGACAGCTGATCCATAGGGGCCCGACCCCCGCCGAAGTGACAGTTAATGCCCATGCCGCTCAAAGACATGGGCATTAAGTGTCACCTCGAGAGGTGACAGGTCAGATCTCGTAGTCGAGCGGCACGGGCTGGCCATAGGAGCCCGAGTGGTAGAGCAAGGGCGCGCGGTCGGCACCCACTTCGCCTTCCACGACCTCGACCACCACCACAGCGTTGTTCTCGAAGGAGAGCCGCATCTGGACCTTGCCGATCAGCCAGCCGGCGACGTCGTTCAGGATCGGCACCTCATGGGGTCCGAGCGCCCAGTGATCCCCCTCGAAGCGGTTGCTGGTCCGGGCAAACCGGTCCGCAAGCTCCTGGTTGTCCAGCCCCAGCATGTGGACGCCGATGTACGTGGCGTTGGCCACGGCCGGCCAGGAACTGGACGTGCGGGCCATGTTGAACGTGAACCGGGGCGGCTTCGCCGAGAGCGAGGCCACCGAGGTCGCCGTGAAGCCGAAAGGGACGCCGTTGAAGTAGGCGGTGATGATGGCCACTCCGGCCGCGTGCCGGCGGAACATCTCCCGGAACGTTCCCTCGAAGGCTTGGTCCTCTGTGGCCACTGCGATCCAACTCCCTGCTGCACGTGCGTGATGTTCCTACCCTGTCAGCGTATTGCGCCTGCGAACGGCGGCGGTACTTGTTTACCCGGAGCCGTCATGTGGAACGTCATCCGCCGGACGCGCGGTGTCATGTGTCCCGGCACCGGAAAGCTTGTTAAGGTTTGTTGCATGACACAGCCCGCAGTACACGGCCAGTTCCCGCAGGACGCCCCGCACGGTTCCGCCCGGCCGGTACGGGAACCGGGCGTCCGCGCCGTGACGTGGCGGAAAGCCGCGGCCATCGCCGCTGCCGGCATTCCGGCGGGGTTGCTGTGGTGGCTCCTGGCCCCCTCGGGACTGAACCTGTTGTCCGGCAATCCTGAGCTGCGGGGCGGCGGAAACACGGAAGGGTGGCTGCTGCGGGACCTCATCCTGGCGGGCCTGTTCCTGCTGGCCGGCTGCATTTCGGGCGCTGTTGCGTCCGGCAGCAGGCACAAAGGCCCGTCCGGCGGGGACGTTCTCCTGGCAGTCGGCGCCGGAGCGCTGGGCGCCCTCGCGGCCTGGGGGACGGGCGTGCTGTGCGGCCTGTGGTGGGGCGCGCCGGCGGACACCTCGGCCAGCGCCAGCATCGCCTTCTCGCTGCGGTCCCTGGCTGTCCTGGCGATCTGGCCGGCCGCCACTGCCCTGGCCGTCTTCCTGAACACCGTCTTCAGCAAGCCGGCTCCGGATGCAGGCCACGCGGCTGACCTCGGGGATACCGAACAGCCCACCGGGTAGCGGCCCCGAAGTAACAGGTCCGGGACTCGCCGGCGCGGCACGTAAAATGAACAGGTGACCCTTTCAGCTGACAGCTCCGTGCCGGCCGCAACTGCGCCCCAGGCTCCCGCCGACCCCAACTTCCGCACCGTCGACCTCCGCGGCCAGCGCCTGACCCTCGCGGGTCTCCGCGCCGCGGTACCCCGGGCCAGGGCCGGCACCATGGCTGATGCCGAGCAGAAGGTCCTGGACATCATCCACGCCGTCCGCACCCGCGGCTTCGAGGCACTCAGCGAACTGGCCCGGACGTTCGACGGCGTGGAGCAGGCGCATCCCCGGGTCCCCGCGGAAGCGCTGACGGCAGCCCTGGCCGGGCTCGACCCCGCCGTGCGGGCAGCCCTGGAAGAGTCCATCAAGCGTGCCCGCCGCTTTGCCGACGCCCAGCGCCCGGCGGACACCGACGTCGAACTCGGAGAAGGCGCGGTGGTCAGCCAGAACTGGGTCCCCGTGGCACGCGTCGGCCTCTACGTTCCCGGCGGCCTGGCGGTCTACCCGTCCTCCGTGATCATGAACGTTGTCCCGGCCCTCGCCGCCGGCGTCGAATCCATCGCACTGGCATCCCCGCCGCAGAAGGACTTCGACGGCCTCCCACACCCCACGATCCTTGCCGCAGCGTGCCTGCTCGGGATCGAAGAGGTCTACGCGATCGGCGGCGCCCAGGCCATCGCGGCTTTCGCCTACGGCATCCCCGCCTCAGCAGGGAAGGCCGGACTGGACCCGGTGGACGTCGTCACAGGCCCCGGCAACGTCTTCGTCGCCACCGCGAAGCGCCTCGTCAAGGGCGTGGTGGGCATCGATTCCGAGGCCGGCACCACGGAGATTGCGATCCTGGCCGACGCCACGGCTCAGCCGCGCCTGGTCGCGGCCGACCTGATCAGCCAGGCCGAGCACGACCCCAAGGCGGCATCCGTGCTGATCACCGACTCCGAGGCCCTCGCCGCCGCCGTCCGGGTGGAACTCGACCGCCAGGCGGCACTGACCAAACACAGCAGCCGGGTCCGTGAGGCACTCTCAGGCCCACAGTCCGGAGTCGTCCTGGTGGACAACCTCGACCAGGGCATCGCGGCGTGCAACGCCTACGCCGCCGAACACCTGGAAATCATGACGGCGGACGCGGCCACGGTCGCAGGCAGGATCCGCAGCGCCGGGGCGATCTTCGTCGGGGACTACAGCCCCGTCAGCCTGGGCGACTACTGCGCCGGGTCCAACCACGTGCTGCCGACCAGCGGCACGGCGGCGTTCTCCTCCGGACTGAACGTGACCACCTTCCTGCGCGCCATCCAGGTCATCAACTACTCCCGCGCCGCCCTGGAAGAGGTCAGCGGGCACATCGTGAGCCTGTCCGGGGCGGAGGACCTCCCGGCGCACGGCGAAGCGGTTACCATTCGGTTCGCCCAGGGCGCCTGACCACTACATGTAGTAATTACACGCTTGTTATTCAGCTACATCTAGTCGTAAACTGATGGCGGAGCCAAGTGACATCGATGTGCGACCTGACATGGACTTGCGACAGGGGAGGAAACGCCATGTATTGCCCGTTTTGCCGGAACCCTGATTCGCGTGTGGTGGACAGCCGGATCGCCGACGACGGCTCGGCCATCCGACGACGCCGGCAGTGCCCCGAGTGCGGGCGACGCTTCACTACTGTCGAGACCACCAGCCTCACCGTGATCAAGCGGTCAGGCGTCGGTGAGCCGTTCAGCCGCAGCAAGGTCATCAACGGCGTCCGCAAGGCCTGCCAGGGCCGTCCCGTCACCGAGGACGACCTCGCCATGCTCGCCCAGGAAGTCGAAGAGACCATCCGGGCCTCCGGCGCCGCGGAGATCGATGCCCATGAAGTCGGCCTCGCCATCCTCAACCCGCTCCAGCGGCTCGACGAGGTTGCTTACCTGCGCTTCGCGAGCGTCTACCAGGCCTTCGAATCCCTTGAGGACTTCGAAGCCGCCATCTCCCTGCTCCGCCATGAGGCCGAGACCAAGGGCCGCGAAGGCACAAGCCAGCAGAAGAGCCCGCTCTAGGAGCACCGGCTCCAGTACCACCGGCACCGGCCGACAGACTCCGGTGGTGGCAGCGGAGGGGAAGCCGCAGCCACCACCGGCACCAAAGAAAAAGATGAGCTATCACTCCGGGTCGTTCCCAGTGTTCAGGACGACCCGGAGTGATAGCTCATTGGCTACTTGGCCAGTTTGTGCTTCAGCGCGATCTCGAGGGCGGCGCCGACGATTCCGGCGTCGTTCTTCAGCTCGGCCGGGACGATCGGCGTGCGCAGCTGCAGCCGCGGCAGGTATTCGTCGGCCCGTTTCGAGATGCCGCCGCCGACGATGAACAGTTCCGGGGAGAAGAGGAACTCCACGTGGGAGAAGTACCGCTGGAGCAGCACACTGTACTCCTCCCAGCTCAGGCCGTCCCGCTCGCGGGCCACGGCTGAGGCCTTGCTCTCGGCGTCGAACCCATCGATTTCAAGGTGGCCGAGCTCGGCGTTGGGAACAAGCTTGCCGTCGAAGATAAAGGCCGAGCCGATCCCGGTGCCGAGCGTGATGACCAGCACCGTCCCCGCGACGAACTCGCCCGCGCCGAAGCGTGCCTCTGCCAGGCCTGCGGCGTCGGCGTCGTTGATGACCTCCACCGGGCGGCCGAGACGGGCCGTCAGCAGGGCATCGATGTCCATTTCCAGCCACGACTTGTCCACATTGGCGGCGGAGTGGACCACACCGTGCTGGATGATGCCGGGGAAGGTGACGCCCACGGGCGAGTCCGGTGCCGGCGCGTCGGGCCGGGCGGACAGTTCGGCGACAACCTGGGCCACGACTTCGGCAACGGATTCGGGCGTCGAGGGCTGCGGGGTGGGGATGCGCAGGCGGTCACCGATCAGCTTGCCCTTCTTCAGGTCGACGATCCCGCCCTTGATCCCGGTGCCGCCGATGTCGATGCCGATCAGCGGGTCGTTCTTCTTCGACTTCTCGTCCTTCTTGGCCAATGTGGTTCCGTTCGTGGCAGGGGGCGGAGCTAGGAGGGTGCGGCCCAGGGCCGGCGGGCGAAGACCGGGATCTTCTGGTGGCGCGGGGCTCAGGGGAGGGTCAGCACCTCGGCGCCGGTATCCGTGACCAGCAGGGTGTGCTCGAACTGCGCGGTGCGTTTGCGGTCCCGGGTGACCACGGTCCAGTCATCGGCCCACATGTCCCAGTCCACGGTGCCCAGTGTCAGCATCGGTTCGATCGTGAAGACCATACCGGTTTCCATGACCGTGTTGTAGGCCGGGGCGGCGTCGTAGTGCGGAATGATCAAGCCGGTGTGGAAGGCTTCGCCCACGCCGTGGCCGGTGAAGTCGCGGACGACGCCGTAGCCGAAGCGCTTCGCGTAGGATTCGATGGTGCGGCCGATCACGTTGATTTCGCGGCCCGGGGCCACGGCGCGGATGGCGCGGTTCAGGGATTCCTGGGTGCGCTCGACGAGGAGGCGGGATTCCTCGTCAACGTCGCCGGCCAGGAATGTGTAGTTGGTGTCGCCGTGCACGCCGCCGATAAAGGCCGTGATGTCGATGTTGACGATGTCGCCGTCCTGAACCACTGTGCTGTCCGGGATGCCGTGGCAGATGACTTCGTTCAACGACGAGCACAGGGACTTTGGAAAGCCGCGGTAGCCGAGGGTGGACGGATAGGCGTGGTGGTCGAGCAGGAACTCGTGGCCCACCCGGTCCAGCTGGTCCGTGGTGACACCGGGCTGGATGTGCTTGCCGACCTCCACGATGGCCTGCGCGGCAATCCGCGAGGCGACGCGGATCTTCTCGATGGTCTCCGCCGACTTGACCTCGGAACCGGTGAACTTGGCCGGCGCGGGCTTGCCCACGTATTCGGGGCGCGGGATCGACGCCGGAACGGGCAGCTGCGGGCTGACAGCTCCCGCGACCAGGGTGCCGATGGGTGCAGTCGAGGCTAGAGAAGGCATACATTGATCATATAAGGCCCCGGCCGGAGGCACAGAAACCAACGCCACTAGACAAGCGCCGAGAGACACTCGCGGGGCGCCACCATGAGAGCTGAGGAGCAGCGATGCCGGAGTACTGGTACAACGTCAACACGCACGAGGTTGAAGAGGACGCCATGTCCGACTGGAGCCAGCTGATTGGCCCGTACAAGACGCGGGAAGAGGCCGAACACGCCCTCGAGAAGGTCAAAGCCCGCAACGAATCCTGGGAAAAGGGCGACGAGGACGACTAGGCGCGCCGGGTTGGCCGGGCTGGTCCTGGTCAATGGGCTCCCCGGTTCCGGCAGGACGACCCTCGCCCGGGACCTGGCCGCCGCCGAATCCGCGTCGTTGTGCCGGCATTGATCCGGCCGCTCAGGGTGCTGTCGCCGACCATGTCAAACAGGCAGCGGAACCACACCATGAGTGCGGACATCCGGATGAAGAACCGGAAGCTCCACAGCAGGACGTCCCGGATGTGAGTCGAAACTGAGTCCGTGGCTACTCCTCCACCAGTGCCCGCATCGCCCGTGAAGGATGAGGTGGCGCTGCAAGCCGCAGCGGTAGTGACGAAAGTCCGGCCCCAGCGCCGGCCTGCGGGGAGCCTTGGCCTAGAAGGAGTGCTCGGGGCCGGGGAACTGGCCGGAGCGCACGTCCTCGCCGTAGGCCTTGGCGGCGTCGCTGAGGGAGGTGCGCAGGTCCGCGTACTGTTTGACGAACTTGGCCATCCTGCCGCCGCGCAGGCCCGCCATGTCCTGCCACACGAGTACCTGGCCGGTGGTTGCGTTGCCGGCGCCGATGCCGATGGTGGGGACGTCGACGGCGGCGTCCACGGCTGCCGCCGTCGCCGCCGGAACCATTTCCATCAGGACGCAGAACGCTCCGGCGTCGGCGAGGGCAACGGCGTCGTCGATCAGCCGCTGGGCGTCATCGCCGCGGCCCTGGACCCGGTAGCCGCCGAGGGCGTGCTCGCTTTGCGGCGTGAATCCGATGTGCGCCATCACCGGGATGCCGGCCTGGACCATGGCCCGGACGGTCTCGGCGTAGAACTTTCCGCCCTCGATCTTGACCGCGTGGGCGAGCCCTTCCTTCAGGAACCGGACGCCGGTGGCCACAGCCTGCTGCGCGGAGACCTCGTAGCTGCCGAAGGGCAGGTCCGCCACGACGAGGGCACGCCTGGCCGAGCGGGTGACGGCGCGGCACAGCGGGAGCAGCTCGTCCACGGTGACGGGCAGGCTGGTCTCGTTGCCGAAGACGTTGTTGGAGGCCGAGTCTCCCACGAGGAGGACTTCGATGCCGGCCTGGTCGAAGATCTCCGCCGTGTACTGGTCATAGGCGGTCAGCATGGCAAAGCGCTCACCGTTGAGCTTGGCCTGGCGCAGGTGGTGGGTGCGGATTTTCGCCACCGGCGTCCGTCCGCCAGGCTCCTGCCCTGCGGGCGGAGCCGCGGGCGTGCCTGCGGCCTGCGCGGCCGGGCCGCTGCCGTAGGGGGCGGTTAGTTCTGCGGGCATGCTGGAATCGGGGCTGGTGCTTGTGGCCATGGCATGAGCGTAGTGCGATGCCGCGGGTCCTAGCTACCGGGCTCCAGCCCGTGGTCAGGTGAATCACATCACACGGGCACCAGCCGGACGCCGGTGCGGTGGCCCGGGACGGCTAATTTCCGCCTCCAAGTGTTAACGCTGTGTTACGCAGGGCAGCTGTGCCAGCAATCGGTGGCAATGATTAGTAAAGTGAACCATGAGCAGCTGCGGGACCCATGCACGACGGGCCTGGGGCACGGACGAAAGACCCGGAAAGAGGCCAGTATGGACCGCCAGCAAGAGTTTGTCCTGCGGACGATCGAAGAGCGCGACGTGCGGTTCGTGCGGCTGTGGTTCACCGACGTCGTCGGATCGCTGAAGTCCGTGGCACTGGCCCCGGCCGAAGTGGAAGGCGCGTTCGAGGAGGGCCTGGGCTTTGACGGCTCCTCCATCGAGGGCCTGGCCCGCGTGTTCGAGTCCGACATGCTGGCCCAGCCGGACCCCGCCACCTTCCAGATCCTGCCGTGGCGCGGCGAGACCGAAGCGACGTCGCGGATGTTCTGTGACATCCTGACGCCCGACGGCGAACCCTCCTCCGCGGACCCGCGCAACGTCCTCAAGCGCAACCTGGCCAAGGCCGCGGACATGGGCTTCACCTGCTACACGCACCCCGAGATCGAGTTCTACCTGCTGAAGTCCCAGCATCCGGGCCCCGACGGTTCGCCTGTCCCGGTGGACGAGGGCGGCTACTTCGACCACGTTCCCGGCGGCGTGGCGCAGGATTTCCGCCGCACGGCCGTGACCATGCTGGAATCGGTCGGCATCTCGGTCGAGTTCAGCCACCACGAGGCCGGCCCGGGCCAGAACGAGATCGACCTGCGTTACGCGGACGCCCTGCAGACCGCGGACAACATCATGACGTTCCGCACAGTGATCAAGGAGGTCGCGCTGCAGCAGGGTACCTACGCCACCTTCATGCCGAAGCCGTTCACCGCCCACCCGGGATCCGGCATGCACACCCACTTCTCGCTCTTCGAGGGCGACACCAACGCCTTCTACGAGGCCGGAGCGGAATTCCAGCTCTCCGAGACGGCGCGTCAGTTCATGGCCGGCATCCTCAAGCACGCGCCCGAATTCACTGCGGTCACCAACCAGTTCGTGAACTCCTACAAGCGGCTCTGGGGCGGGGGAGAAGCCCCGAGCTACCTCAGCTGGGGCCACAACAACCGCTCCGCCCTGGTAAGGGTTCCGCTGTACAAGCCGGGCAAGGGCCAGTCCGCCCGGATCGAATACCGCGGCATCGATTCCGCGGCCAACCCGTACCTGGCCTACGCCGTGCTGCTTGGTGCCGGGTTGAAGGGCATCGAGGAGGGCTACCAGCTCCCCGCCGCCGCCGAGGACGACATCTGGTCGCTGAGTTCGGCCGAGCGCCGGGCGATGGGCCACGATCCGCTGCCGGCCAGCCTGCACGAAGCAATCCGGACCATGGAGGATTCCGAGCTGATGCCGCAGATCCTCGGCGAGCAGGTGTTCGAACACTTCCTGCGCAACAAGCGTGCCGAGTGGCAGGACTACCGTCTCCAGGTCACGCCCTACGAGCTGCAGCGCAACCTCGGCATCCTCTAGGCGGCCCGGGTGAGCCTGGCACGACGCCTCATTGCGGCCGGTTTCGGGGACCTGGAAAAAGGCGAACGCTTCCTTGCTGCCCCGGAGCTGGCGGGACTGGACCAGGAGATTCTTTTCGCCGGGCTGCAGCTGGCCGCAAACCCGGATACGGCGCTGCAGTCCCTCGTCCGGCTGATCGAAAAGCACCCGGACCTGCGGAAGCTGGCGGTCGCCGAGCTGGAACGCAGCGAGCCCATGTACCGGGTGCTGGGCGCCTCCGAGGCGCTGGGAGAATTCCTGATCCGCCACCCGGAACACCTTGACGCCTTCGAAGTGACGGCCAGCCCGGAACCGCGGGCCGCGGATGCCGCCGGCCTGCGCGCCCGGTTGCTGCGCTCGGTGCGGGCGGATCCGAAATCCTTCCGCCCGGTGGCCGGTTTGACCGGCCAGGAAGGTTACGTGGCGCTCCGCGCAGAGTACCGGCGCGGTCTCGTCGAGCTTGCTGTCAAAGACCTCTGCGCGGCCGACCCGCTGGACTTCATGCCCGCCGCCGGCGCCGAACTGGCGGACCTGGCCGGCGCTGCGATCGAGGCGGCCCTGGCCGTCTCCAGGGCTGAGGCCGCCGGGCATTTCAGCGCCGGCGAGGTGGCCGACGTCGGGCTTGCCGTCATCGGCATGGGCAAATGCGGCGCCCGCGAACTCAACTACATCTCCGACGTCGACGTCATCTACGTCATTGATTCCGGCGGGCTCGATGACCCGCGTGCCAACACGATCGGTACAGCCCTGGCCACCGGCATCTCCCGGGCCATCATGTCCGTCGGCCGCGAACCCGGGCTGTGGGAGGTCGACGCGAACCTGCGCCCGGAGGGCAAGTCCGGGCCGCTGGTCAGGACCCTGGCTTCGCACGAGAGCTACTACGCCCGCTGGGCGGAGAGCTGGGAATTCCAGGCGCTGCTCAAAGCGCGGACCATCGCCGGGGACCTCGATCTCGGCGCCCGCTACGAAGCCGCCGTCGCGCCGCTGATCTGGTCCTCCGCCGGCCGCGAAGGTTTCGTGGAGTCGGTCCGGTCGATGCGCCGCCGGGTCACTGAACACATCCCCGCCGAGGAGGAGCAGCGGCAGATCAAGCTGGGCCGCGGGGGACTCCGCGACGTCGAATTCACTGTCCAGCTGCTGCAGCTGGTGCACGGCAAATCCGACGAGACGCTGCGCTGCCGCGACACCACCTCGGCCATCGCCGCCCTGTCCGCCGGCGGCTATATCGGCCGCTCCGACGCGGCCGAGTTCGACCGATGCTACCGGTACCTCCGGCTGCTCGAACACCGGATCCAGCTCTTCCAGCTGCGCCGCACCCACCTCATGCCGGTCTCGCAAGCCTCGCTGCGCTCCCTCGCCAAAGCCGTCCTCGGACCTTTCTCCAGCGGGCGGCCCAAACCCGACGCCCTGGAAGAGACCTGGCGGAAAACCAAGCGCTCTGTCCGGGAGCTGCACGAGCGGATCTTCTACCGACCGCTGCTCAACACCGCCGCCTCGCTCAGCAGCGAGGAAGCCAGGCTCAGCCCGGAAGCCGCGCAGGGGCGCCTCGCGGCGCTGGGCTACCTCGACCCGGTCGGCGCCATGCGGCACATCGAAGCGCTGACGGGCGGGGTCAGCCGGCGGGCTGCGCTGCAGCGCCAGCTCCTGCCCATCCTGCTCGGCTGGCTCGCGGAGGGCGTGGACCCCGACGCCGGTCTGCTGGCCTTCCGCCGCGTCAGTGAAGCCCTCGGCACCACCCACTGGTACCTCGGCATGCTCCGGGACTCGACGGCGGCGGCCGAACGCCTGTGCCATGTGCTGTCCAACTCCCGGCTGATCGCGGACCTGCTGGAGGTCTCGCCCGAATCCGTGGCCTGGCTCGGCTCGGACAAGGAACTGGTGCCGCTGACCTTCGAGGCGCAGTGGCTGGAGATTGCCTCGAAGATGTCCCGGCACGCCGAGCCGGAAAGCGCCATGCGCCTCATCCGGCTGATCCGGCGTCGCGAGATCCTGCGGATCGCGATCGCGGACAGCGCCGGGCTGCTGGACCAGGACCAGGTCGGCGCAGCGCTGGCCGACACCGACCGGGCCGCGGTCCTGGGCGCACTGCGCGTCGCGGAAACCATGGTCGCGGCCGAAGGGCCGCTCAAGACGCACGTGCTCGTGGTGGCGATGGGACGCCAGGGCGGCCGGGAGATCGGTTACGGCTCGGACGCTGACGTCATGTACGTGCACCGCGGGCTTCCCGGGGTCCCGGAGGACGAAGCACAGCATCAGGCGCTGCAGATCGTGAGCAGGCTCTCCACCCTGCTGACCCAGCCGCTCAAGCCCGCCATCCTCGCCGAGCGCGTCCTGATGGTTGATGCCGACCTGCGCCCGGAGGGCAAGAGCGGGCCGATGGTGCGGTCGCTGGAGTCCTACGCCGAGTACTACCGCCGGTGGTCGCTGGTCTGGGAGGCGCAGGCGTTGCTGCGGGCACGCCCGATGGCGGGCGACGACGGGCTGGCCGCCGACTTCGTGGCACTGATCGACACCATCCGTTACCCCGAATCGCTCTCCGAGCAGGACGTGCGCGAGGTCCGGCGCGTCAAAGCCCGGGTGGAAGCTGAGCGGCTGCCCCGCGGAGCGGACCCTGCCCGGCACCTGAAGCTGGGCCGCGGCGGCCTCAGCGACGTCGAATGGCTGGCCCAGCTGCTGCAGCTGCAGCACGCCGGACAGCGCCCCGGGCTGCGGACCACGTCCACCGTCGAGGCGCTCGAGGCCGCGGCCGCCGTCGGCCTCCTCGACGCGGGGGACGTGGTGATCCTGCTCCGGGCCTGGCGCCTGGCGAGCCGGATCCGCTCGGCCAATGTGATCTGGACCGGCCGGGCCTCGGACGTGCTGCCGTCCTCACGCCGGGACCTGGAGGCGGTGGCCCGCTGGTGCGGTTACGGGCAGGGCAACGCCGCCGCCCTCGAGGAGGACTACCTCCGGCTCAGCCGCCGGGCGCGGAGTGTGTTTGAGCGCGTTTTCTACGGCCAGTGACTCCCTCCGGCGCTCCGGCGGGTCACCCAAGGGGAGCGTCCGGGGGCTGACACTCCGCGGGCGCGGTGCTACTTTATCCGCATGGCCAGACAACTCTTTGTGAACCTCCCCGTCAAGGACCTCAACAAGACGGTGGAGTTCTTCACCGCGCTGGGTTTTTCGTTCAATCCTGACTTCACCGACGAGAACGCCACGTGCATGATTGTCAACGACGACGCGTTTGTGATGCTGCTCGTCGAGTCGTATTTCAAGACCTTCACGTCCAAGGCCGTCGCGGACGTCTCCGGGGCCGCCGAAGTCATCATGTCCTTCTCGCTGGACAGCCGCGAAGCCGTCGACGAGCTCATCCGGAAGGCGCTGACCGCCGGCGGCGCACCGTCCCAGGAAGCCCAGGACTACGGCTTTATGTACACCCACAGCTTCCAGGACCCGGACGGCCACCTGTGGGAAGTCTTCTGGATGGACCCGGCCGGGCCGCCGAAGGACGCGGCCCTCTGAGCCGGCCGGCCCAGGAGCCGGCGCGGGCGCGCCCGCCGGTGTGGGTACGCCCGCCGGTGTGGGTACGCTTCTGTTATGCCTGAAAATGTGTGGCTGCTGCCGCTGAAGAACCTCGACGACGACGCGGGCGCCATCAAGCTGGGCGAGATCGCCGAGCTCGAAGTCACCGAAGACCAGCGCAGATTCGTCGGCGACCCGCTGCGGATGGTGCTTATCGGGCTCGAAGAGGACTCCCGCCAGCCCTTTGCGATCGACGCCAACGGATCCGCAGTCGGGGTCCTGACGCTGCAGGCCGGCGCCGCGACACTGGCCGGCTGGGCGGACGACGACTCGGCCTGGCTGCTGCGCGGCTTCCTGATCGACCGCCGGCAGCAGGGCCGGGGGCTCGGCACGCTGGCTGCCGATGCCGCCGTGCGGGCGGCCGCGAAACTGACGGCAGCCCTCGGCGGTGGCCAGGCCGGCGTCGTGCTGTCCGTCAACGAGGAAAACCCTGCCGGGCAGGCCGCCTACCGCAGGGCCGGGTTCGAGGACCGCGGGCAGTATCCGGGCGGCGGCGCCGGGCCGCAGCGGACGTTCTACCGGGCGTTCTGAGCCGCAGCGGCACCACGAGGCGATGGCTTAACGACCGGCGGCCCCCACCAAAAGGTGGGGGCCGCCGTTGCGCAGTCCTTTGCCGGAAAGCCTGTCGGAACGCCGCTGGTGGCTAGACGCCGTAGTACAGCTCGAACTCGTACGGGTTCGGGCGCAGCGAAAGCGGACGGATCTCGTACTCGTACTTGTACTCGATCCAGGTGTCGATCAGGTCCTGGGTGAAGACGCCGCCGGCCTGGAGGAACTCGTTGTCCTCGGCCAGGGCATCCAGGGCTTCTTCGAGCGTGCCGGGAGCCTTGGGGATGTCCTTGGCTTCCTCGGCGGGCAGCTCGTAGAGGTCCTTGTCGATCGGAGCCGGCGGTTCGATGCGGTTGCGGATGCCGTCAATGCCGGCCATCAGCTGGGCTGCGAAGGCCAGGTACGGGTTGGAGGAGGGGTCCGGAGCGCGGAACTCGATGCGCTTGGCCTTCGGGTTGGAGCCCGTGATCGGGATGCGGATACCGGCGGAGCGGTTGCCCTGCGAGTAGACCATGTTGACCGGAGCTTCGAAGCCCTTGACCAGGCGGCGGTAGGAGTTCACCGTCGGGTTGGTGAAGGCCAGGACGGCCGAGGAGTGCTTCAGCAGGCCGCCGATGTACCAGCGGGCCATGTCGGAAAGACCCGCGTAGCCCTTTTCGTCGTAGAACAGCGGTTCGCCATTGGTCCACAGCGACTGGTGGCAGTGCATGCCCGAGCCGTTGTCGCCGAAGACCGGCTTCGGCATGAAGGTGACCGACTTGCCCCAGGCGTCGGCGGTGTTCTTGATGACGTACTTGAACTTCTGCAGGTCATCAGCCGCATGGGTCAGGGTGGTGAACTTGTAGTTGATCTCAGCCTGGCCGGCGGAACCGACCTCGTGGTGGCTGCGCTCGACCTCAAGGCCAGCCTCGTCCAGGGCGATGCACATGGCGTCGCGGAGGTCGGCCTGCTTGTCGGTGGGGGAGACCGGGAAGTAGCCGCCCTTGACCGGGGTCTTGTAGCCGAGGTTTCCGCCCTCTTCTTCGCGGCCGGTGTTCCAGTGTGCTTCCTCGGAGTCGATCTTGTAGAAGCTGCCCTGCGGGGAGGACTGGTACTGGACGTTGTCGAAGACGAAGAACTCGGCCTCGGGGGCAAAGAATGCGGTGTCGGCGATGCCGGTGGAAGCCAGGTAGGCCTCGGCCTTTTCGGCCACGCCGCGGGGGTCGCGGTGGTACGGGTCACCGGTGCGCGGGTTCACGATCGAGAAGTTCAGCGCGAGCGTCTTCTCAATGCGGAAGGTGTCAACGAACGCAGTCGTGACGTCCGGGATGAGCTGCATGTCAGATTCGGCGATGCCCTGGAAGCCGCGGATCGACGATCCGTCGAAAAGCTGGCCGTTGACGAAGAAGTCTGCGTCAACGCTCTTCGCGGGGACGTTGAAGTGCTGCTGAACGCCCGGGAGGTCGGTGAAGCGGATATCAACGAATTTGATGTCTTCGTCTTTGATGAACTTGAGGACTTCGTCCGCAGTCTTGAACATCTATGCTCCTTATGCATGTGAAAGATCTGGCCGTCAGGCCGTGTGGTCCAGCGCAGTCCGACAGCGGGGAAAACACAAACGTCTGCCCCGCTCCTATGCCGCTAGCAACTGTTACCACCCTAAGGACAAGGGATTTCCCGATGGTGTCCGCTTTGTTTCCGGCAGGTTACAGAATGCCCTGACAGGTAAACGGTAGTCGCTGTCCACAACGTGGCCTATCCGTGACCAGAGTGTGGCCGCCAAGTGTCCACACTCTGAACAGCGCCGGGCGGGCGTCCATTGCCGATAGTCTTGGAGGGTGGTTGATCGCAAAGACATAGGCTCATGGCTCAGCGGGCCGGACACATCCGGCATTTCGAAGTACCCGGGGGAGCGGCTGGGCCTGCCCGAGTCCGGACCGGGGTCCATTGCCCGCGCCGGCCGGCGCATCGTGGCCATCTGCATCGACTGGGGCATCGCGCTGCTGATCAGCAATTACGCATTCGCCGGAGACCCCTGGGCAACCCTTGCCGTTTTCGCGATCGAACAGGCGCTGCTGGTCGGCACCCTCGGCTACAGCATCGGCCACCGCATCGTGGGGATCCACGTGATCCGGCTCGGCGGCGGCCCGGCCGGTCCGCTGCCGGCCCTGGTCCGCAGCCTCCTGCTGTGCCTTGTGATCCCCGCCGTCATCTTTGACCCGGACCACCGCGGACTCCACGACAAGGCCATGAACACCGTCCTGATCCGGATGTAGCTCTTAGCCTCCTCGCATGGCGTCCGGTTGCCACGAATGGCCGCTAAACCTCCTCGTGTAGCGGCCATTTGAGTCACATGGATGTGTCGGTGGTGCCGGAACCCGGCCGTATCGCCCGCCGGCGCCGAAGTTCCGGGCGGAGCTAGACTCCGGCCTTCTCGCCCGCACGCTCCCGGGCCGGCGTTGAAGCAGCCTGCGCGGCCCGGACTGTCAGGTAGCCGCGGCGGCCCGCCCAGCGCTCAAACCCCACCGTGGCGAACGGGAACACCGCGGAGAGCCCGGCGAACAAGGCCACCCGGAAGGGCCAGCGCTGCATGCCCCACAGGCTCAATGCTGAGATCCCGTAGCCAATGAAGAAAGCCCCGTGGATCGGTCCCGCGATCTCAACGCCGAGCTCCGTGGTCCGGGTGACCCACTTGAGGAACATGCCCACCAGGAGCGCGGCCCAGCTGAAGGCCTCGGCGACAGCCAGGGCCCGGAAGATCCGAATCACGGCAGACGTGGACGGCAGTTTCATGGCGGAGCTCCAGATTCTGTCCCGAGGGGACATAGGGGACATAGGGGACACAGGGGGACGAAGGGATATCGCGGGCAAAAGGAAACGCCCCGGCTGCCGACCTGGAAGGCGGTGACCGGGGCGAACCTGTTCTCTGGCGGGTGGCCTAGCGTCCGCGGGCTGCTTTGCGGTCCGGACGGGCCTTGTAAGGATCGATGCCCTTGGGGATGGGCAGGCGGCTGCCGAGCGAGGAGATGCGCTTGGAGACCGTGCTGACCTCGAGCTTGGTGAGTTCGTTCTTCATCTTGGTCATCTTCTTGGCGACCTGGCTGATCGGAACCTGGCCCTCGCCGCGGCCGCTTTCAATCACGTGGATGGTGACGTTGGGCAGGATGCGGGCGAGCCGCTTGCGTTCGGCGTCGAGCAGCGGCTTGACCCGGGTGCTGGGGCCCTCGCTGACGAGCACGACGCCGGGACGGCCGATGGCGCGGAAGACGGCGTCCTGGGTGCGGGGGTTTACGGCGACGGGCTGTTCTTCGACGATCCAGCCGCGCTTGAGCGTGCCCAGTGCGGCGCCTGAGGCGCCGGGCTGGTTTTCAATCCGGGCGAAGGCGGCCCGCTCGGCGCGCCGGGACAGGATCAGGGTTGCCGCGAGGACGCCCAGCGGGATGCCGATGATCAGGCCGGTGATCCAGTTGTCCAGCAGGAATCCAATGACGAAGCTGACAGCCACGACGCCGAGGAACGCCAGCAGCATGAGCCACGGGACCATGGGATCGTGCTGGCGGGTCATCTGGAAGACCTCGCCGATCTGCTTCAGGCGGCTCGGCTTCTTGACCTTGGCCGCCTTGGGCTTGCGCGAAAAAAGGCCGCGCTTCGGAGCATCAGAAGCCGGAGTGGAGTTGCTGGAATCAGGGGAGTTCGCCATAGTGCCTTAATTCTACGTGATGGACCGCGAAGGGCCGGACGCCGGATTCCTCCGGTTCCGGCCCTTCGCCGTGATCGTTGCAGCTGGATTCAGGAGTGCGCCGCGAGCAGCGAGCTGGCTTCCTGGCGGGTGCTGCCCGAGCTTTCGATATGGGCGAGCTGGGCCGGGATTTCCCAACCCTTCTTGCGCATTGCAGTGGCCCAGAGCCGGCCGGCGCGGTAGGACGAACGCACCAGCGGCCCGGACATGACGCCCAGGAAACCGATCTCGTCGGCTTCCTGCTGCAGGTCCACGAACTCCTGGGGCTTGACCCACCGGTCAACCGGGAGGTGCCGCTCGGACGGGCGCAGGTACTGGGTGATGGTGATCAGGTCGCAGCCGGCCTCGTGCAGGTCGCGCAGCGCCTCGGAGATTTCCTCGCGGGTCTCGCCCATGCCCAGGATCAGGTTGGACTTGGTGACCATGCCGAGCTTGCGGCCCTGGGTGATGACGTCCAGCGACCGCTCGTAACGGAACGCGGGACGGATGCGCTTGAAAATCCGCGGCACGGTCTCAACGTTGTGGGCGAATACCTCGGGCTTGGAGTCGCAGATCGCTTCGATGTGCTCGGGCTTGCCGGAGAAGTCCGGGATCAGGAGCTCGACGCCGGTGCCCGGGTTGAGTTCGTGGATCTTGCGGACCGTTTCGGCGTAGAGCCAGACGCCCTCGTCGGCGAGGTCGTCCCGGGCCACGCCGGTGACCGTGGCGTAGCGGAGCTGCATCGCCAGGACCGAGCGGGCCACCTTCGTGGGTTCGAAAACGTCCACGGGGGAGGGCTTACCGGTGTCGATCTGGCAGAAATCGCAGCGCCGGGTGCATTCGGAGCCGCCGATCAGGAAGGTGGCTTCTTTGTCTTCCCAGCATTCGAAGATGTTGGGGCAGCCGGCCTCTTCACACACGGTGTGGAGGCCTTCCTTCTTGACGAGTTTCTTGAGCTGGACGAACTCGGGACCCATCTGGACCTTGGCCTTGATCCAATCCGGTTTGCGTTCCACCGGGGTGGCCGCATTGCGCTGCTCGATACGCAGCATTTTCCGGCCTTCTGGTGCCAGGGTCACAGTAGAGCTCCTTCGTGGGTTGCAACTAGCGCTTCTTCATTGTTGCGCAGTTCTTCGATGATCCGCGAAACGAGGTCGGCGGGGGTGACGTCCCGGCCCGTCTCCTGCGAGATGGTGGTGACGCCGGCGTCGGTAATGCCGCAGGCGATGATCTGGGCGTAGGGCGCGAGGTCGTTGTTGCAGTTGATCGCAAAGCCGTGCATGGTGACGCCCTCGTGGACGCGGATGCCGATCGCGGCGATCTTCCGCGCGGGACCGTTCGCGTCCTGGCCGATCCAGACGCCGGCGCGGCCCCTGATCCGGACCGCGTGGATGCCGAAGTCGGCCAGGACGGCGATGATCACGGCTTCGAGCCGCTCCACGTAGTCGCGGATGCCGGCCTTGTTCCTGAGCTTGATGATGGGGTAGCCAACGAGCTGTCCCGGACCGTGCCAGGTGAGTTTGCCGCCGCGGTCCACGGGAACCACGGGAGTGCCGTCAAAGGGGCGTTCGTGGTCCTCGGTGCGCTTGCCGGCCGTGTACACGGCGGCGTGTTCGAGCAGCAGGACCGTACTGGGGGCAGTGCCGGCGAGGACCCTCCCATGGAGTTCGCGCTGGATGTCCCAGCCGCGGGTATATTCGACGAATTCCGGGGCGAGACCCAGCTGGGAGAACTCAAGAGTCATGGCATCCAGCTTAGACCCCGGCTGTCGCGGCGACCGATTCTGTGGCGATGCTCTCACGGCCTGTGGATAACTTCTGCGGGATTCCGCGGGATCGGCTATTCCTTGGTTATGGAAGATTACGCGCCGTCCGGCGCTTCGGCGCCCGAGGTTCCCGGATACGACGTCGGCCGTTGCCTGGGGCGCGGCGGCAGCGCCACGGTGTGGCTGGTGAGTGCACAGTCGACCGGGCGCGAGTATGCGCTGAAATGCTTCGCCGCCGGCGACGGGCCCGGCCGGGATGACGCGGAGGACGCTGCCCGGCGCGAGACCCGAATACTCTCCGCCCTGGACCATGAGCACCTGGTGAGGGCGCACGACGTCGTCCGGCTGGGCGGGGGAGCCGGGGGAAACCTCGGGCTGACCATGGATTACGCGGCGGGCGGCTCGCTGGGGCAGCTCGTGGCCAGCCGGGGGACGCTGGGGCCGGGGGAGACAGTGACTGTCCTGACCCCGATCGCGCAGGCCCTCGCGTACCTGCATGGACAGGGCTTCACCCACGGCGACGTCTCACCCGGCAATGTGCTGTTCACGGCACACGGCAAACCGCTGCTCGCCGATCTGGGCGTGGCACGCATGGTGGCTGACGCCAGGGCGGTGTCCGGGGCCGGGACCGAGGGCTTTAGCGACCCGGCCCCGGTGGACGCCGTCCGCGCCGGGCTGCAACCGGAGCGCGATGTGTATTCACTCGCTGCCGTGGGCTGGTTCTGCCTCACCGGCCACCCTCCAGAGCCCGGTGCGCAGCGTCCGCCGCTGCCGCTGCTGGTTCCCGGGGTTCCGCCGGCGCTGGCCGCAGCCCTGGAATCCGGGCTTCAGGAGGACCGCAGGCTCCGGCCCACCGCCGCCGAGCTGGCGGCCGCCGTTCACCGCAGCGCCGGAGCGGCACCGGTGGACCTCTCCGTTTCGGTCCACCCCACGGTCATTGGGCAGTTGCTGACCCGCCGCGCCCTGCCCGGCACCGCCCGGGAGCGGCGGGCCGAGCAGCTCCGGTCCCTGCCGCACCGCTTCCGCTGGCCCCGCGTGGCCGCGCCGTTTCCTGCCGCCGTGCCTCCGGGGGCCGGGCGCCTCAGCGCGCGCCACTCCGCCCGCCACTCGGGCCGCCAGAGTCCGGCGGGCACGCGCTCCTTCCGGCCCTCCGCGGCCCGCCCGGCACCTCCGGGCCGCGCCTTCCGGGCCGTGGCCGTGGGCGTGGCACTCCTGGGGATCCTTGTCGCCGTCTGGGGGTCCGCCGGTGCCGCCCTGATTCCGGGTTTCTCCGCCAGGGACCCCGGTGCCGTCACGGAATCCGCCCCGGCATCCGCGGCGCCGGCCCCCGGTGGTGCCGGCCTCCCTCCCGGGCTGACGGCACAGCTGGCATCCCCGGACCCCGGTGAAGCAGTCCGCGGACTCGCCCGGCTTCGCTCCCTGGCGTTCAGTTCGGGGGACTTCGGGCTGCTGGAGCAGGTCAACGTGCCGGCGTCGACCGCGGCCGCGGCGGACGGCCGGATCAGCGCCGGGCTCAAGGAATCCGGCCGGGTGCTGGCCGGATTCACCATCGTCCTGACCCGCGTGGCCGCGGAGGGGGACGCCGGCCCCGGCCAGGCGGTGGTGGTCGTCACCGCGAGCACGCCCGCCTACCAGGAACGCGACGCAACCGGTGCGGTGCTGGCCGAGGCGGCAGCGGGGCCGGAACAGCGGCTGCGGCTGGTCCTGGCGCCGGTCGAGGGCCGCTGGCGGATCCAGGACATCCTCCCCGCCGCTGACACCGGAGGTCCCGGAGACCCCGGAGACACCGGCGAAGGCGCCGAAGCCCCCGGCGGCTGACCGCCGCCGGGGCTCCTCAGGACCTCGGGGCTCCTCAGGACTCTGGACCGCGGTCCGCCACCCAGGCGGCTGCCTGGGCGAGCGACGGGTGCTGCCATTCAAAGCCGGCCCCTACCAGTGCAGCCGGTTCCATCCGCTGGCTGGCGAGCAGCAGCTCTTTGGCCAGCTGGCCCATCACCAGGCGCAGCACCGGGGCAGGGACGCGGAGCACCGCCGGGCGGTGCAGGGCACCTGCCAGCTGGGCGATCAGCGAGTTCACATCCGCGCTTTCCGGGGCACACAGGTTCACCGGCCCGGATAGTGGGCTGCTGAGCAGGAAGGCACAGGCGCCGGCAACATCGGGGAGCGTGACCCAGGGCCAGTACTGCCGGCCGCTGCCCAGCGGTCCGCCCACGCCCAGCCGGAGCAGCGGCATCAGCCGACCCAACGCGCCCCCGGAACGGCTCAGGACGACGCCGGTGCGGGGCGTGACCACCCGGACGCCGGCGGGGGCCTCGTGCGCGGCTGCCTCCCAGTCGAGGCAGATCCGGGCGAGCACGCCGCTGCCGGCGGGGGCGTTCTCCCGGAGCACCGCCGGGCCCGCGTCGCCGTAGTAGCCGGAGGCCGACTGGCTCAGGAAGACCGCCGGGGGAGTGTCCAGGCGCCCCATGGCCGCCGTCAGGGTCCGCGTCGCCCCCAGCCGCGAGGCACGGAGTTCGTTGATGCGGGACCGGGTCCAGGGCCGGTCCCCAATACCGGCGCCGGAAAGGTTGACGACGGCGTCGGCCCCCTTCAGCGCGGTGTCGTCGATGCTGCCCTCTCCGGGGTTCCACTGGAACTCTGCCGGCGAGGCGGGCGGACGCCTGACCAGTGTTCCGACGTCGTGCCCGGCGCTGCGCAGGGTGCGGGAAATGGCGGTTCCGATCAGCCCTGAGGCTCCGGCAACAATGATTCTCATGATCCATCTCACCATGCCCGGCACGGCGGGGACACCTCCCGGGCGGGACGGCCGGTCTTGACTATGATCGAACGATGACCTCTTCGAGTTACTTCCGTTTCCCGCATCTGCACGGCGATCTGGTCACTTTCGTGGCCGAGGACGACGTCTGGATTGCGCCCCTCGGCGGGGGCCGCGCCTGGCGCGTTTCCTCGCTGCAGCTGCCCGCCCGCAACCCCCGCTTCACGCCGGACGGCAAGCGGCTGGTGTGGACGGTCGTCCAGGGAACGTCCCCGGAAGTTGTCACCGCGGAGGTCGACGGCGGCGGCTACCGCCAGTTGAGCTACTTCGGCCACGCCACCACCAGGGTCAAGGGCTTCACCCCCGACGGCGACGTCCTGGTCACCAGCGCCTTCCGCCAGGCCGACAGCCGGCACACCCACGCCTACAGCCTGCCCGTCACGGGCGGCTGGGCCACTGAACTCCCGCTGGGACCGGTGGAATCCGTCGCGTTCGGGCCGGTCGTCGGCGACGAGCGCCCCGTGGTCCTCGCCAGCGTGCTCTCGCGGGAGCCGGCATGGTGGAAGCGCTACCGGGGTGGGGCCGCCGGCAAGCTGTGGATCGACGCCGACGGGAACGGCGAATTCGAACGCCTCGCCGCCGAGCTGGACGGCAACCTGACCGACCCCATGTGGGTCGACGGCCGGATCGCTTTCCTGTCCGACCACGAGGGCTACGGCAACCTGTACTCCGTGCTGCCCAACGGTTCTGATCTGCGCCGCCACACGGACCACGAGGACTTCTACGTCCGGCACGCCGCCACCGACGGCCGGCGCGTCGTCTTCGAATCGGCGGGTGAGCTGTGGCTGCTGCCGGACCTCGGCGCGGACGCCGTCAAACTCGGGATCTCGCTGGGATCCGCCTCCCAGGCCCGCCGCGCCGCGCCGCTGAAGCCGTCACGGCACCTGGGCGACGTGGTTCCGGACCGCACCGGCGGCTCCAGCGCCGTGGAGGCCCACGGCACCCTGCACTGGCTGCGGCACAAGGACGGCCCCTCGCGCGTCCTGGAAGCCACCCCCGGCGTCCGGGCACGCCTGCCCCGCCCCTTCGGCGCCGGCCGGATCGCCTACGTTGCCGACCACGACGGCGTCGAAGCCCTGTACCTGAAGGCAATCGCGGCGCCCCTGGGCGTCGGAGCGCAGGATTCCCCGGCCGTCCCGGCGCCGCAGAATCCAGCCCGGCCAGGCGCGGATTCCGACGCCGGCACATCCCTGCCCAGGCCCGTCCCGGCTGCGTCCTTTACCCGGGGTGACGCCGTGGCCACGGTCCCGGCACCATCCGCGGCGGGAACCGGCCGCACGGCCACCGTTGACGCCACCGCCGAATCCACCGTCGACGCCGCAGACACCGCCGGGCCGGCGGAGGAAATTGCCCCGGCGCAGCGCGGCGCGTCCCCCGGGCTGACCCGGATCGATTTTCCCAGGCCGTCGCGGGCCAGCGCCATCGAGGCCAGCCCGGACGGCAACTGGCTGGCCGTCGGCACCGCTTTCGGTGACATCTACCTCGCCGACACCCGGACCGGCACGCTGTCCCTCGTGAGCAGCATCGGCGAGGGCAGCATCGAAGGCTTCAGCTGGTCCCCGGACTCGGCCTGGCTGGGCTGGTCCGAGCCGGTCACCTCCTTCGGCTCGCGCAGCCGGCTGCGCCTCACCGCGGTCGACGACGCCGCAGCGGCGGAGACGCGCACCATCATCGACGTCACCGACGGCCGCTTCCGCGACGAATCGCCGTCGTTCACCCCCGACGGCAAGTACCTCGCCTTCCTCTCCAACCGCAGCTTCGACCCGGTCTACGACGGGCACTCCTTCGACCTGTCCTTCCCGAGCCCGATCAAGCCCTATCTCGTCGCCCTCGCCGCGGACACCCCCTCGCCGTTCGGCCCGGGCGTTGACCTGTCCGAGGAGGCCGACGCCGCAGCAACTCCTGCCACTGACGCCGCCACGGACGGCACAGCGAAGGACCCGGTTCCCGCGGTCCGGGTCGACGCCGAGGGCCTCGCGCACCGGGTCATCAGCGTGCCGGTGCCGCAGGGGAACTACTCCGCCCTCACCGCCACTGCCGGGGCCCTGCTCTGGCTCGACAGCGAGCTCTCCGGGGTCACCGGCGAGGGCCGCGCCAGCCTCGAGGACAAGAACGCTGCACCCTCCCTTGTCCGTTTCGACCTGGCCCGGCGCACAACCAGCACCATCGTGGACGCCGTCGACAGCTACCGGCTCTCCGGCGACGGCGAGAAGGTCGTGGTCCTGCAGGACAAGCAGATCCGCGTTTCGCCCGCCAACGCGAAGGCTGACGAGGAGTCCGGCCAGCTGGTCAAGGTGGACCTCAGCCGCATCCGCGTGCAGCTCGACCCGCTCAGCGTCTGGGGCCAGGCCTTCGATGAAGCCTGGCGGCTCCAGCGCGACTTCTTCTGGACGGAAGACATGGCCGGGCAGGACTGGGACTCGGTGCATGCCCGCTACCGTCCGATTGTGGACCGCCTGGGCTCGCATGACGACCTCGTGGACCTGCTCTGGGAGCTCCACGGCGAGCTGGGCACCTCGCATGCCTACGTCCGTCCGGCCGCCGTCACCGAGAACGGCAGCAACGGCCAGGGCCGGCTCGGCGCCGACCTTGCGTTCACGGGCGGGGGCTGGGAGATCACCCGGATCCTCGCGGGGGAGTCCTCCGACCCGCTCGCCACCTCGCCGCTGACCCGCCCGGGCGCTGATGCGAAACCCGGCGACGTGCTGCTGGCGATCGACGGCGTGGAACTCACCGAAGCGCGCACCCCCGCCATGCAGCTGGTCGGCGCCGCGGGACGCGCCGTCGAGCTCACCCTGCGCAACGGCGCCGGGCACGGAAGCCAGACCGGCAAGCAGCGCCGGGTCGCCGTGGTCCCGGTCCGCGACGAGGAGCGGCTGCGGTACCAGGAATGGGTGGCCGCCAACCGCCGGACGGTCCGGCAGGCCTCGCAGGGAACCTTCGGGTACCTGCACATCCCCGACATGATGGCCAACGGCTGGGCCCAGCTCCACCGCGACCTCGACACCGAAACAGCCCTCGACGGACTGATCGTCGACGTCCGCCGCAACCGGGGAGGGCACACCTCCCAGCTCGTCGCGGAACTCATCGGCCGCAAGGTCACCGGCTGGAGCATGCCGCGCGGGGAGAAGCCGCGGACCTACCCGCACCACGCACCGCGCGGTCCCGTCATCATCCTGACCGACGAATTCGCCGGCTCCGACGGCGACATCATCACCCAGGTCTCCAAACTGCGGGGGATCGGCCCGGTCATCGGCACCCGGACCTGGGGCGGCGTCGTGGGCATCGACAACCGCTTCGCCCTCGCTGACGGGACCGGCGTGACGCAGCCGCGCTACGCCACCTGGTTCTCCGGAGGCGTGGGGTGGGGTGTCGAGAACTTCGGCGTTGCCCCCGACATCGAAGTGACCTTCCCGCCGCACGCCTACGCCGCTTGCACCGACCCGCAGTTGGAATACGGCATTGGCGCGCTCAAGGAAATGATCCAGGAGCTGCCCACCGACCGGCCGCCGCTGCGCGAGGGTTACCGCCGCGTGAAGCCGGCCCCGCTGCCGGCCCGCCAGGCCGGACACTAAGCCCGGACCCGGACACGAGTCCGGGCGGCCGCCCGGCCGCCCGGGCGAGGGCGAAGGCCCCCGTCCCTGACCAGCAGGGAACGGGGGCCTTCGCCGTTGGCGCGTGGGGCGCTAGGAGGCCAGGGTGGCGTCCAGGGTGATCTTGATGCCGGTGAGGGCGGCTGAGACGGGGCAGCCGACCTTGGCTTCCTCGGCGATGCGCTGGAACTCGTCCTCCGTGATCCCCGGGATCCGGGCGCTGACGGTCAGGTGGCTGTCCGTGATGCCGGTGCCGGGTACGAACGTGACATCCGCCTTGGTGTTGACTTCCTCGGGGGTGTGGCCGGCCTGGGCGACGGCGAGGCTGAAGGCCATGGAGAAACAGGCCGAATGTGCCGCGGCGATGAGTTCTTCCGGACTGGTCTTGCCCTCGGAGGCCTCGGCCCGCGCCTTCCAGGTGACGTCGAAGTTGCCCAGGCCCGAGCTGTCCAGCGTGGTATTGCCGGCGCCGGTCATCAGGTCGCCGTTCCATACAGTGTGTGCGGTGCGTGTTGCTGCCATGTCCACTCCTCAAGATTGTTGTCGTGCCACGGAACCGGCGTGCGCCGGACCGTGCCGTGTCCTATCCTAGGGATTCAGCGCCGACGCCGCACCGGGGTTCCGCTGTCAGTGGATTGTGGGCACGTACAGTGCCGACATGGAAATATCCGACCCCACGGCGGCGCCCCCGGCCCGCATCGCCACGATCATGGTCAACGCCGTGGACGCCGAGCGCCTCGCGGGGTTCTGGGCCGCGCTGCCGGGCACCCCGGTGTCCTCGCGGTTCGAACAGTTCGTCTGGCTCCAGCCTGCCGGTCCGGGCGCCCCGCAGCTGGCTTTCCAGCAGGTCGGGAAGCCCACCGGGGGCAGGCGCCGCCTGCATCTGGACATCCACGGGCCCGATCCCAAGGCGCTTCGTGCCCTCGCGGAGTCCCTCGGCGCCGCGTTCGTGGAGGGCAATGAGATCGGGGATTTCCATTGGGACGTCATGCAGGATCCCGAGGGCAACGAATTCTGCATCGCCGGCGGCTGACCCGGTGAGGTGACCCAGCCGGTTCAACGACGACGGCGCGGCACCTAGACCCGGGGGGGGGGTTGTTGTGGTTTCGGAGGTTTTTTGATTTCTCTCCCACCGC